>DATAQH010000098.1:0-5472 GCA_036264815.1 Candidatus Cybelea sp. | reverse complement strand
ATAAGTTGAAGCTCCGGTTCGGCGCCGTCGCAAGCATCGCCGCCATCCTCGCGGGCTGCGGCGGAGGCGCGGCAACCGGAGCGCTCGCACCGTTTTCGCGCGTGCCGCTCTCCACGCAGCCGGGCTCGCCGATCGCGCATGTTGTCGTTATCGTCCAGGAGAACCGCAGCTTCGACAATCTCTTCGCCACGTTTCCGGGAGCGGACGGCACGACGACCGGCCTGGAAAAGGTGCGCGAGAGCGGCAAGTACGTGGTGAAATCGATCCCGCTGCATCAGAGCGCACTCGTGATGCATACCGATATCGGCCACTGCCGCTACGCGTTCGTGACGGCGAAGGACGGCGGGAAGATGGACGCGTTCAACCTCGAGCCTGCGGGCGTCTGTCCGCGCGGCTCGAGCGGCGGCGGACCGACGATCGGCACCGTCGCGTATCAGTACGTGAATCCCGCGCAGATCACGCCTTACTGGGACCTCGCCAAACAGTACGTGCTCGGCGACCACCTCTTCCAGACGCAAGGCAGCGGGAGTTTTACCGCGCATCAGGATCTCATCCGCGGCGACACGCAGATCGCCGAGGGCGAGAGCCTGGTCGACACCCCTACCGGAATGCCCTGGGGCTGCGATTCGTCGAAGACGGCTCGCACCGATCTGCTCACGAGCGGGCTGAAGTTCGAAGAAGATAAGGGGCCGCGCCCCTGCACGACCGACTTTCCCTCGGCGGGCAGCGCCTATATGACCCTGCGCGATCTGCTCGACGCCAAGAGCGTCTCGTGGAAGTACTACTCGCCCTGCTTTGTCGGCAGCCCGGGCTGCGGCAACGGCTGCACGCAGTGCGCGGGCGCGCTGCTCAACGCGTTCGACGTGATCGCACCCGTGCGCAACGGCAGCGAGTGGGGCACGAACGTCTCGATGCCCCAAACCAACATCCTCGACGATATTTCGAAGGGCGCCCTGCCCGCCGTGTCGTGGGTGATTCCCACCAATAACGATTCGGATCATCCGGGCACGCCCGTCGATCACGGCCCGCAGTGGGTCGCGAGCATCGTCAACGCGATCGGCAAGAGCGCGTATTGGAAGAGCTCGGCGATCGTCGTCGTCTGGGACGATTGGGGCGGCCTCTACGATCACGTGAAGCCGCCGTTGCTCGATGAGAAGGGCGGCCTCGGCTTTCGCGTTCCCCTGATCGTCGTATCGCCTTACGTGCCCAAAGGCGCGATCTCACATACGAAGTACGAGTTTGGGAGCATCCTAAAGTACATCGAAGAGAACTGGGGGCTCGGTTCGCTCAAGACGACCGACCAGCGTGCGACGAGTATTCTCAACGTCTTCAACTACAAACAGTCGCCGCGCGCGTTTACGCCGATCCAGTCGCAGCTCTCGCCGGAGTTCTTCCGGCGCGAACCGCCCTCGGACGGCGGCGACCCCGAGTAGTCGCCCCGCCTACGGTCGCGCCGGCGGCGGCGTTGCTGGTGGCGGCGTTGCCGGCGGCGTTGCTGGGGCGCCTTTGCGCAGCTGGTCGAGCACCTGCCCGAGATAATCCGCAACGCTGTCGCGCTGGTGCTGGTCGTAGGCGGCCTGATCGAAGAGCCAATCCGGCAGCGACGGCGGCAGACCGATCTCGTCGTTCTGTACGTCGTATTGGAAGCGAATCGGCGGATCGTCGTAGTTCCAGAGCGAGCGCGTAACGACCCAGGCGCCGAGCACGGAGCGGAAATAGACGGTCGCTTCGGTTGGGCTCAGCGGCGCCTTGGGAACCGGGCGGTACGTGCCGACGAAGTGTACCTTGAGCAGGTCGTACGTCGAGACGTCGATCCAAAGATCGCGCAGGTTGTGGACCTCGGGCCGATCGGTCGGATGCAGCTCGAGATGGTAGGCTTCGCGGCCGCCGATCGTTTCGATCGGCAGCGAGCCGTTCGGCGCGACGCGAAACGTATAGGAAGGCTTGGCGGAGACGACGACGTGCGCGATCGTCTTGAGTCCGGCGATATCCGGAACCATCACGACGCCGGTGTCGCGCGGCGCGAGGCGCACCGAGGAGCGCACGAGCCAGGCAAATGGCCCGAGAAACTCGGGTTCGATGAGCGCCGTCGGCAGCTTGCCGTCCGCGCTGGGATCGCTGATGTTCTCCATTCCGTCGGAGAGGCGGACGGCGTAGCGGTGCGTTTCGACCGACGTCGATTCGCCCGAATAGTAGCCCATCGGCTGCGCGCGAATGTGCCACGTCGCCGTCCAGATCGCATACGGTGGAACCGGATACGACTGCAGCCGGCGAAAGGTCTCGTCGAAGATCTGCGCCACGCCAACGACGGGCGACGCGGCTAAAACGATGCGCATCGCATCGAAGTCGACGGTGAAGGCGTAGTTGCGCAGAAAATCGTTGGAGATGATGCCCGCGGCGGTGAAGGGAAAGGCCTCGAGCGGCGATCCTTCCGGAGTGTAGAGTCCGGGGACGTTGTGCTGCACCGCCGTGCCCACCGCGACGCGATCCGCGCGCAGCGGCACATCCGCGACGGCGCCGCCGCCCCCGATTCCCACACCTTGATGCGCGGTGTCGAGCGTGATTCGCGCGGCTGAAAGCAGCGTCGACGACGGCATCAAGCCGCCGCCGGCGAGCCCGGAATCGAAGAGGAAGAGGCCGCTAGGCGCGTCGTTGACCTGCGCCTTTGCAAAGACGAAGTGATCGCCGACGAGATAGAAGGGCACGATCGTGCTCTTCGCCGCCGCGGCAGCGGCCTGGAAAGCCGCCGAGACGTGCGCGGAGCGCGGCCGCAGAATGAGTTGAGCGTTGGGGTAATCGATCGTCACCAAGAAGCGCTCGAAGAGCGTCGTGCCGACGATGCCGTCGATCTTCACGTTCGGAAAGAGCGACTCGGCGCGCGTGGGTAAGACGTGCACCGGAACTTCTCCGGCGGTCGCGCCGCCGAGGGAGAGCGTGCGCAGCATTCCGCTCTGGACCGGCGCGTGTTTGTTGCCGGCAAACGTGCCGGTGCTATGGCCGTAGGGCTCGACGCCGATGCGCTTGGCGAACGCCGGGTCGACGATCACGTCGGCGCCGGTATCGACGAGAAAGTTTGCCGGCGTACCGTTGGCAACGACGCGCACGACCGGCAGCGGTGACGAGGCGACGAACGGCACGCGCGTACTCTCGCCGCTCAGCGTGGCGCTGCGCCGCGCCTCTTCCTGACGGCGATTGAGCTCGGCAAGCAGGCGCGTAGCGCGCGTGTTGTTCGGTTCTTTGGAGATCACGGCGAGGATCGGCGGTTCCGCGGCCGCGATCCGGTTTTCGTATAGGGCAACCGCGCCCACGCGCAGCTGCGCGTCGACGTCGCTGGGATGGCTTTGCAGCCACGCTTGGTCTGCCGCAGCCGCCTGCGCGAAGTCGCCGCTTGCAAAGAGCGATTCTCCCGGCGATGCGAGCAGCACGGCAAGCAAGGCGATGGCGCATCTCACGATAGCTTCATGTACTCACGTAAGGGTCGCCGGCCCTCCGGCTCGAAGGCAGCCGGGTTATGATGCAGATTGCCGCCGTTTTGCTCCTTTCGGGTCTGGTCGCACAGGCGGCACCTGCCGGGCCGCCGACCGCGACCTTCACGACGTTCATCACCGACATTATCGCCGGACGCATTCCGCGCAACATCTCCGAGAGCATGAACTCGCAATCGGAGGGGCTCTCGCGAGCTCGCGACGCGTTCGCGCAGCTCGGCACGTTCAAACGGCTGCAGTACGTTCGCGAAGACAACATGCAGGGCTACCGCCGCTATCACTACACGGCGATCTTCCAGAAAAGCTCGCTGCACGTCGTCTTCGTGGTCGACTCGGAGGGCACGATCGTCGGCTTCTTCCCCGACCAGTCGGGGCAGCAGCCGCAACAAGGGCCGCCGCAACAAGGGCCTCCGCAACAAGGACCGCCGCAGCAAGGGCCGCCGCAGTCGCCTCAGGATCCGTACGGGCCGCCGGCCTGAGGCCGGCATGCGGGAAACGTTAAAACCGGTGCGCGCCGGCCAGGTCTTTAGAAGACCTGACCGTCGCTCAGTGCCATCCCTTGGACGCTGCCGTACGACTTGACGCGGATTTTTTCGTGCAGAACGTTCGGGCTGCCGTTGGGATTGAGCAGCGGATATGGTGACGAGAAGATGCGCCCTTTGGCGAAGCTCGAAACCCAGAGCGAGTGTTGATTTCGGCTAATGGCGATCTGCGTCGGCGCGTCGCGCACGTCGACCTCGAGCGTCGGCGTCTGATAACCGGGGGGAAAGACGTCGATTCGATTCGTTCCGCCCGTCTCGACCGTGAGAATCGTCCCGCTGCTATCAACGACGACGCTCTGCGGCTCATTGATGCTCATCCCTAAAATCGAGCCCTGCGACGAACCGGCTGCAAACTCTTCGATGCTGCCCGACCCGTGCGGCGACAAGCGGTACGCGACGTACAAGTTTCCTTGAGGATCGAAGTCCAAGCCGTCCGCCTCGACGCCGGGCGTCTGCAGCACTTGCGACGCTTGCGTCGAGCCGGCAGCGAACTCGACGACGGTGCCATTGTCGGCGTTGGTGACCCAGAGATTGCCGTGGCTGTCGACGGCGGGATAGAGCGGCCGCTCGAGATCTTGGGAGAAGGATTGCGACGGTGTGGTTGCGCCGGGCGGATACTCGACGACCGTATTTCCGTACTGGTTGGCGACGTAGAGATTGCCGTTACGATCGAGACAGACGCCGTAAGCGGACTCGATGCCGTCGGTAATCTCGCCGAGCGGCGGCTGGTTCCGCTTTTCGGGGAAGATCAGCACCTTGCTGATGTCGGTAACGTAGACGACACGCTGCGTCGCCGCGTCGTGCGAGATCCAGCCGTGCCCCTTGGGGCCGTGCGGCGCGGCGTAGGCCGGCGACGCTAACGGCGCCGGGGCGTTGGTTGCGGCGGACGGCGTTGCCGAACCCGAGCACGCGGCGAGCGCGGCAACCGCCGCCGCTAGCGCCGCGCAGAAGAAAAGTCCCTTCGTGCGCATGAAACGCTCCTTTCGCGGGTTAGCGAGCGACGCTGACGGCAGCGCCGTACGGTCTGTCGAGGTTTCCCAGCGAGAGCGCCGGATAGCCGCCCGCGGGATACTGGTAGAGGAAAACATCGTTGCGGTTCGCGTCGGGGCCGATCAGGCTGCCCGACCCGACCCAATAGCCGACGACGTCCTGTGCCACATCGAGCACGGTCGTACCGACGACTTTTCCGCCGGCGCCGGTCGTCTGGTACACCGCCGACGCGACTTTGTTTTGGTAGAGCTGATCGCCGACGTCGACGTACTGGCCGTCCCACGCGATCGCGCCGGGATAGTAGATCGTCGCGTTGAGCGAAATCTCGTTTAATTTGTGCTGGCCGCGCAGCAGTTCGGCAAAGGCAAACGTCTTTGACGTATCGAGGCCGTCGACGTAGAGGTTGCTGGCGGGGTCGAAGCCGGCGAAGAAATAGTAAAAGATCTTCGGATCGT
>DATAQH010000043.1:0-3215 GCA_036264815.1 Candidatus Cybelea sp. | reverse complement strand
GCACGTTTGGGACGACCTGCGCGACGCGGTCGAGCATCTGGGGCGCGACTCCTTCGGCAACGTTCGGCTGGCCGACGTTCCGCTGGGCATCGTCTTACGCGACGCCGTGCGGGACCGCCTGACCGAGATCGGCGTCGATTCCCTTCCGCATACGAAGGACATCGGCTACGAGCTGCGCTGCGCCAAACCGGTCGCGTTCGACGTCGATTACACGCGCACGCTGGGTTTCGGCGCGGTGCGCTACCTGCTCGACGGCGGCAGCGGAGCGCTGATCGCCCTCTCGGGCGGACATGTGACGCCGCTCGACCTTAGCGACCTCCTCGACCCCGAGACGGGGCGAATCCGCACCCGTCAGGTAGACCTGACGACCGAAGCCTATCGCGTCGCTCGCGACTACATGGTATATCTCGACCCGTCGGATTTTTCCGACGACCAGAAGCTCGCGTTGCTCGCGGAGCAAACGAACCTGCCTCCCGAAGCCTTCCGCGCGCAGTTCGAGTACGTAGCCCGCCCATAGGGGCCGCTCCCAGGAGCGAGTCTCCAGGCCTGCCTCGCGCTCGCGCTCGTTAGATGTGCGGCGGCGGGGAAGACGCAGGCGTTGCGCCGTTGAGCCCGTTGAGGAGCGCCTGCGCTCTGGTCGCCCCGCTTTGATCGTTGTCGATCATGTAATGCTTGAGGGCATTGGTCGCCGAGAGGCGCGCCTCGGTCGAGTTTCCCAGCTTGGCTTCGATCGCCGCGCGGATGAGGTGCGCGTCGGCATCGTCTGCATCCGACTGGATATAACCGTCGATCGCCTTGAGCGCGTCGCCGTACGAGCCTTTCCCCATGAAGGCCAGCGCGAGCCAATAGTAGGCGTTTGCCTCCTGGGGATCGAGTTCCCGATCTTTTTCGAGATCTGCGATCGCCTTATCCCAACTCTGAAGCTTGATCTCGGTCTCACCGCGGTAGAAGTAGGCGACGTCGTTGCTGGGATCGATCGCAAGGGCTTGGTCACAGTCGTGCAGCGCATCGGAGTATTTCTGCAGCACGATGTTCGTATGGCAGCGCGTCGCGAACGCGTTCGGACTATTGGGCTGAAGTGCCAGAGCGCGATTTGCATCGGCGAGTGCGGCTTGCGCGTCGTCTTGGCCGAGCTCGACGCGTGCTCGCACGCGGTATGCGTACGCCATCTTCGGATCGAGTTCGATCGCTTTATCACAATCGCTGCGCGCGCGCGCAGCCTGATCGATCGAATCGTAGGAATCACAACGCGACGCCCACGCATAGGCGTATTGCGCATTGATGGCGAGCGCCGCCGAATAGTCGCCGATCGCCGCTTCCTGATTTCCGAGCGCTTGATAGTCGTCACCGCGCGCGACGAGCGCCGTCGCGTCCGCGGGATGCGCGCTCAAATAGGCGTTCAGCAGTGCAAGGGATTCTTTGAACTTTCCGTCGCCGTAGAGCTGCTTGGCACGAGCGACCTCGTTCCCTGAAGACTGAGCACGAGCGACAGCGCTCGCCCCAAAGAGTAAAAACGCGGCCAAACAAAGACCCGAAGCAGCGCGTAGCATGGTCATCTCCCAACGATGAAGCGGCCGGCGTGCGGCAGTTTCTCGACGACGCCGAGATCGAGCCCGAAGTTGTCGGCGAGCAGCCGCGGCGGGTTCGACGCCAGCCACGACGACAGCGAGATCTCCTGATAGTCCGGGCTATTGAAGGCGACGAGGATCTGCGTCTCCTCGTTGCCGATCTGCCGAATATAGTGGCCGAAGCCGCGGTTGATAAAGGCAACGTCGCCCGGTCCGAACTCGTCTTGGCGGTACTTTCCGTTCGCGCCGAAAACCCCGATCTCCGAGCGCCCGCTAACGTAGTACTGCCACTCGTCGGCATTTGGGTGCCAGTGGAGTTCGCGCAAGCCGCCTGGCGCGAGCGTGAGCAGGACGCCGGTGATCGTCGTCGCGATCGGGAACTGGCGCTGCGAGACCAGGCGTTCGCTCCCGCCGGAAAACTGCATCGGCGGCGCGACGCCGAGGCGGAACTTGTGGTTGAGCTGACTGGGCGCGAGATCCGCGTTCAGCGCCGGCGGCGGGGCGACCGGCGGAACCTCGCCGGCCACAATGTAGACTTCTTCTTTGGGAAGCTTTGCGATCGCCTCGAGCGGCAGGCTCAGATTCTGCGCCAGCACGCCGGGCGGCGTGCGCGACATCCAATCGGTAATGCTGAACGTTCCGAACTCGGAGAAGCGGCCGTCGTCGAAGATCAGGAGAAAGTGGCATTCGCCAGGGCCCAAGCCTTGAATCGAATGACCGTGTCCCTTGGGGAAATACCAGACGTCGCCCGGGCCGAAGTCGGAGATCTCCCCGTCGCCTGAGGGCGCGATTACCGTGACGCGGCAGCGTCCCGAAATGACGTACGCCCACTCCGCTGCAATCGCGTGCCAGTGAAGCTCGCGCAGAGCGCCGGGTTCCAGCCGCATCGAGACGGCGGCGAAGCTCTGCGAGATGGGAAATTCGTCGACGGTATGCTGACGCGCCGAGCCGGCTGCGCCGCTCCACCCCTTCGCGTTTTCGAGATCGAATTTAAAATTCGGAAGGTCGCTCATAACCCCGTACGGTCTCCCAAAAGAGAAAGGCTCGCTGGATAGCGAGCCTTTCATTTGAAGTAATCTGGCACCGTCCTACTTTCGAGGGGCCCTGCGGCCCGACTATCATCGGCGCTGGCGGGCTTAACTGCCGTGTTCGGGATGGGAACGGGTGGGACCCCGCCGCCATGGGCGCCAGAAACCTTTTCATCCCTCGACAAACTCGGGATGAGACTTGATCCCCGCCGCGATGGCGAGCCGGAGCTCTAGCCAATCGCGTCGGGAAACCTTGCAAAGCTGTACAGAGAAGAACTTCCAGTGCCTCGAGAGCGGTGCGTAGTTTAATCAAAATTTCCGAGCGATTAGTACCGGTCAGCTCCACGTCTTGCGACGCTTCCACCCCCGGCCTATCAACGTGGTAGTCTACCACGACTCTTCACCCTTACGGGATTGAGATCTCATCTTGGAGTCAGTTTCACGCTTATATGCTTTCAGCGTTTATCTGATCCGAACATAGCTACCCGGCTATGCTCCTGGCGGAACAACCGGTTCACCAGAGGTTCGTTCGACCCGGTCCTCTCGTACTAGGGTCCAATCTCCTCAAATCTCCTACGCCCACAGCGGATAGGGACCGAACTGTCTCACGACGTTCTGA
>DATAQH010000037.1:0-7738 GCA_036264815.1 Candidatus Cybelea sp. | reverse complement strand
ATACGAGCGGAGGAAGGAATTTCACGGCGCCTCACCTGGGCGGAACGTCGCCGTGGACCGGCAAGGATTCGAACACGGAAGCAAATATATTTTCCATGGTACTCGAGCTGCCGACCAGTGAAATCGGCGCGAACCCCAGCGTTCGCATCTGGGGACGATGCAGCGTGCGCGGCAAGGAAGGCGTGCTGCTACACGTCGATCGCGCCGGCCACCCATCGGTAAGCAGCTTCTTCAATACCGATGATACCAAGTTGGAATATAATGCCAGCGAGCCCATTAGCGACCGGGCTCGTTGGACCGATCTGTTCGTCCACCTGATGGGGCACACCGGAAACTACACTCGAGAAGAAGCGCTCGCGGCCATCGACGCCCACGGGCTGCTGCCGGATATGTTGAGCTACGACCCGTCGAAACCCGCGGCCTATCCCAACGGCCGTGTCTTTACCGACGACGTCATCAATCACCGTCTGGCCTTTCTTTCGAAAGGCGATATCCCGCCCGATGGGCTGAGCCCTCATACCGACGTCCTCGAAGAGTTCCCGTATTTGGGGACGCCCCACCCGTAAGGTTTGAGGATCGCGAGGTTCTCGGCGGAAAAACCGGCGGTTCCGGTGGAAGTCTCGGCCTAGCGCGCTCGGTGCAATCGAAGATCTGGTGACGCCGTGACGGCCGAGGGTCTCAGTTGCCTCCAGTTGCAGGGCCCGATCGGCGGCCCAATTGGGCTGGCTCGGAGGCCTCAGCACGCGCGGCGCCGGGATGCCTTGCGCGAGCGCGCCGCGCCGCAAAAAAACGCTCGCTGCGGGGACGCCTTTCCGAGCATGGCGAAGCTCTCTAACCGCTCCTCCGCGCACTAACGGGAGGCTTCCCAGATGATAGCCCTTGGTCGTTATATTCCGGTGCTTTGCGCCACTTCGGCACTGCTGGCGGGGTGCAGCGGTTCGCAAACCACACTTCCGGCGCCGGCTGGGCCGTTCGCAGCCCAAGGCTTGGCGCGAGGAACCGGCGAGGTTCAGTACTTTTCGAACGCATACAATGGCACTCTCCTCGAGTTCGACTATCCGAGGAGCGAGTCGTCAATCGGGTCGATCAGTTTCAGCGGCGGGGGCTTATGCACGAAAGGTGCAGGAACGTTCTGGGTAGCGGCGTCGGATGCGATCGCAGAATTTAAGGTCGGGGGCGCGACCCCGATCAGGATGCTCAAGGCGAGCGGCGCGTCGAATTGCGCCATCGATTCAACAACCGGGGACCTTGCGGCGCTCACCTCCGGCGGGGTCACGATCTTCCACAAGGCCCGCGGAAAAGGCAAGTTGATCGTGAGTTCGGGCGGGGAATACTTCGATGGTTACGATAGCACGAGCAATCTCTTCGTCGACGGGTTTAGCCAAAGTGGTGCCTTCGGGCTCGTCGAGCTCAAGAAGGGCGGCAGCGCATTCGAAACCATCACCACGAGCAACGCGGTGGAGTTCCCTGGCTCCGTACAGTGGGACGGTAAGTACCTCACTATCACCGATCAGTTAGCCGACGCCATCTATCGATACACGGTCAGCGGAACGAAAGCGATGTTGAAGGGCACGGTTTTGCTTAGCGGGGCTACGGATTGCGTGCAGACTTGGATTGCGCGGCCCTACGTCTACTGCGCAGATGCCGGAAACGACGACGGCGAAGTTTTCGAGTACCCGGCGGGCGGTAAAGCAGTCGCGATTCTTGACGGCAGTTTCGACCTGCCGTTCGGCGTCGTTTCTTTACGTGCTCGCTAGGCCGGATAAGACTGACTAAGCCTCGCGCTCGGCGTCGCAAACGAATCCTCGCAGCCCGTCCAGACCGAGAGTCACGAGAGCAGCGGATTCTATGAAACCGGTGCTCTTCAGTTGTGACCCGTCTGCGTAACGGGAACGCCGATTATCTCTTCGCTGCCACCACGCCGAGCGGGAGATCGAAATTACCGCTGAAGACCGCGACCGGCGAACCGCCGGCCGGGTAGTTGAAAACCTCGCCGTTTCCATTGCCCGCGTCTCCGCAAAAGACCACGCGCGTAGCGATCCAGGTCTGCGCGCAGTCGCTGGAGCCCGAAAGCGATACCGTGCCCTTCAACGTCGCCTGCGTTCCGCTGACCGTGTACTGATAGATCTGCTCCGTTGCTTGATCGGTGACGGCGAGGTGCGTGCCGTCCCACTGCACGGAGCCAGGGAACTCCACTTTATTGCTAGTCGTGATCCCTTGAAGCGTATTGCGGCCTTTCGGGAGCTCGACGAGCTCGAAGACGCCGTTGTTGTTAAAACCGTCGAAGAAGAGATTGCCGTGGTTGTCGTAGCCGTCGAAGTACTCTTCGCGCAACGGCGTCGTTATGACGGTGCCCGTGCCGCTCGCGTGCTTGAAGATGTCGATATCGCCGTTGCTCAAGAGCCCGACGGCAAGGTCGCCGTTGGCATCCATGGCGCAGCTGGATGGCTGACCAACCGATTCGGAGAGCGTCTTGAGCGGCTTCTTTGGAACCAGGTACTCCGTGATCTGGTTATTGCCCGCGACGATCCAGAAAATCTTTTTCCCATATCCGTGGAGAACGTTCGTGCACCCTTGGCCGCCGACGTTCGTGATCGTCCCGATCTGCTGATCGCTCTTCGGATAGTCGAAGATGCTGGCGTAGGTGCCGTAGTCGTTGATGATGTACTCATGGGTTCTCGATTGCGAATGCCGCTCGGGAAGAATCGTGGCATAACGGGGCAGGACGCCCATGTTCGGGTGCGCTGCCGTTACCAGCCTGCCGTTCACGGAGACCGCCCTACCGATGTGTCCGGCATCGAGCGCGGAGGCTGACGGCGCGACAGCCGAACCGCCGCCGCACGCCGAGCATATCGGGAGTGCAACCACGGCGACGGCGCATTTCACCAAACCAGTCGTATTCATAGCGTTGCTCCTCTCTGAAGTAGACACGATCGAAGGTTATTTCTCGACCAAGACAGCGCCGCGGCGGGCGTACCGAAGCTGTCCATTTGGCGTCTCAATCGGTGAACCGCGGGCTTTCGGGCAGCGTGCGTAGATGCCTGCGAGCATACGTATCACGAGCGTGTATCGTCAAGAAAGGTGTCAGCGGGAGTTCGCTCGTGCCGGCGACGAAAGAGATCCTTCGAAATCGCTGCGTCATCACTGCGTTAGGAACGAGGTTAAGGATGCCGACTCTCAACAATCGCTTGCTTGTGCTGACCGCTGGGATGCTTCTTGCGACGTCGGCGTGTAACGGAAATACTACGCTTCCAAGCGGGGCGGGTGGTAATCCGGCCGCGCTCAAGCCGAGCTCCATCGTTCCAAACGATACGACCTCGATTTTGAAAAAACTTACGAAAGATGTCGAAATCGGTTCGACGATCGATCCAAAAAACGGCGACCGAGGCCCGCGGGCGATCACGCTGGTCCGGTCGACCTTCGGGCTTAAGAAGGGACAGCTGCTCGTCTGCAACTTCGACAACTCTGCGGGCAGCGCGGGCAAAGGGACCACGATCGAAGTGTTCGATCCAACCCCGCACTCCAAGGCGGTGACTTTTACGCAAAGCCCCAAGATACAGGGCTGCGACGGGGACGCGATCACGGCGGCAAATAAGGTCTACGGCGCGGGAATGCTTAGCGGCCTCGTTTCGCAGTTCGACCAGACCGGTTCGCTCAAGGATAGCTACCATTCTCACCTCGAGGCTCCGTTTGCCGACGCCGATGCGTTCTGCGGTGAGGCGTACGCCCCTGAAGACATCTACATTGGAGATTCCAAGACCGGCGCAGTTGTTAAGCTGTCGTTCCTCCCCGTTACTTCCGGTCGCGTGCGAATGGTCGAAGTGATCGCCGGGTTCGGGGTCAATAAGGGCTCCGGCTGGAGCGTGTTGGGGCCATCCGGAATACAATACAACAGCACGAGAACCGGTAGTCTTTGCAACGACACGCTGTACATCGTAGACGGAACCGATAACACCATCGGCGCCGTTTCGAACGCGAGCAGCCTACTTGAGAAGGACGAGATCGTCGTGCAGTCCGGCGGAAAGAAGTTCAAATGCGCTCACCCACAAGCCACATGCGCGACGTTGGTCTATAGCGGAGCCCCGCTCAATGCGCCCGTCGCTTCAGCTCTCCTACCAAACGGAAACCTCATCGTCGCCAATACCAAAGGCGGAAACAAGCTCGTGGAGCTGACGCCGACGGGAAAGGTGCTGGCCACCAAAACCATCGACACGAGTTCGACGGCTCACATTTTTGGCTTGCTTGCGACCGGCACGAGCGACAGCGATACAGTCTTGTTCTATACCGACACCGGAACGAACACGCTGCAAGAGCTCGAGCAATAAAAACATACCGCCCGGCTTGCCGCCGCCCGCTATGGCGGCTCGGGATGCTCGAGAGTTGCGAAGAATCGATCGCTCGTTATGTCATAAACTACCGAGTCGAAATCGAATCGCGACTGGTTGCGAACGTATCGCATGCCGAGCCTTCGCATCAGCGCGATAGAGGGGACATTTTCGGAATGCGCTACACCGCTGATGACGACGGCTTCCGCTGAGGCGAATACGCTAGCGATAACCGTGAGCGCTGCCTCGGTGGCGTATCCGCACCGCCAGCCGTCCCGGCGAATTAACCAATCGACCTCGGCCTCAATCGGCGGATCGGCCGAGCGATGAACGCCGCAATGCCCGAGTATCCGACCGGACGCTCTATGGAGTACCGCATAGTTGCCGAGGCAGCTGTCATCGTAGCCGGCGATAACTCCGGCTAGGGATGCGGCCACCTCCGCCGGCGTGAAGGTTTTCCCGGTAGCGAACAGCTGCATAGTCGCTGGGTCGCCGTAGATCGAGGCGGCCTCGGGCACGTCGTCGAGGGTCCACCGCCGCAGTATCAGCCGCGGCGTTTCCAGCGTCGCCATCACTCGGAATCGGCGTCAGGGGCGGCGGCGCTAGCGTACGCCGAACGCCCCAGAAGCCTCCCAGTTATGCGCGCTAGTATTGCCTATCACGAAAGGATGACCGGCGTGCAAACGATCAGTTTGAAAAAGGTCACGGTCCTTGGTTTCGCGGCACCGGCTATTATCATGCTCGGAGCCTTCATTTCCGTCGTACTCGGGCGGGGACAGGCGATCATGCTTCCGAGTACGCTGGCTTCCCTCACGTTCTACGGGGTGATGATCGCGGTGGGCGCCGCGTGGCGCGATGGTTCTCCGGGACTCTTCCGATGGACAAGGCGCGCGGGTTCGTTCGTTCTTGGCGGGATCGTGCTTGCCATTTTGCTCAGTGCGGCGGGTTGCTTCTCGGTAGCGCTGGGAGGATCCGAACTGCTTTGGCGGCCTTTGCTTACGATGCTCGCCTGCGTTTGCTGCGGGATCGGTTTGGCGTCTGTCATTCCACCGCGGGTCTCAGGGTAAAAACTACGATCTAGCGCGGGCGCGGATGCGCGCTATAGCTGAGGCAGGCGATGCTTTTTTTTGCAGGAATGGAACCTCATATAATGATTCGGAGACTAGCGCTTCTCATCGGTGTCGCGGCTTCTATTGTTGGGGCGGCCTGCGGGCGCCAAGTTACGCCGAGTCCGGCCGGTCTGGGGCCGGGCGGTACGCCCCCAGGGTTCGTCACCGTATTTTTTAACGTTGCGGCACCCTTCAACTTCAGCAGCTATCAGTATCACGTGGTTTTTAATACCACTAATGACGGCCGAACTCCATCGACCGACACGCTGCAAACCAACTGGGACGGGTTCTCATATACCTTGGTCGCCCGAGGGAACGGGGGTACTTCGTTCGCGCAGGCCGTGGCATTTTTACACAACCAGCAAAACCCGCACGTGCCCCCGGTTTGGTTTCCGATCGGTACGACGCCGCAGACGTTCTTCTACAATCTTGACGCCAACGGCACGGGAACCGAGTTTTCGATTCGCACGGCAAAGACGGTTTTCAACTATAATCCGTCGCCGACTCCATCGCC
Source organism: Candidatus Cybelea sp. (assembly GCA_036264815.1). Taxonomy (GTDB): domain Bacteria; phylum Vulcanimicrobiota; class Vulcanimicrobiia; order Vulcanimicrobiales; family Vulcanimicrobiaceae; genus Cybelea. The sequence goes on along the minus strand of DATAQH010000037.1, from coordinate 1,790 downwards.
GACCGGGACCCCTCCGGAGATCTGGACCTTTAACGCTTTCGTAACTCAGGCGAGCGGCTCGGGCCAGTGGACCTTTGTGGATTCACTCGGCAACGGCGGACCGATCGACCCCCAGTTCGTCTCGCCACGGCTCGACATGAGAACCTGCTTTGATAACACCTACTACGGGTTTTTTACCCCTTCCGACCCGGCGGCGCAAATCTCCACCATCGAGATAGCGAATAATCCCGTCGTGAATCCATGCAGCAGCGGCGATGCGCGGCATAATCACGTGGTCGTGCCAAGGGATCTCGGGAGGTAAACGCGAGGCCGGATTTAGCGACCGGCGCGTTGGGGTAAGAGAGCAAGCATGAGCAAGAGCGTCAATGCGACGAATTACGATATGATCCCAACCTTGGTCCCCAAAGAAAAGGATCTCGTGTTTGCCGTTATCGAGACGCCGGCGGGCATCCGTCACAAGTTCGCCTTCGAACCCAAGTACGGGATTATGCGGTTGAAGATGACCCTCGCCGAAGGCTTGATGTGGCCGTACGACTACGGATTCATTCCCCAAACGCTCGGAGACGACGGCGATGGGCTCGACGTGCTCGTGCTCAACGACGCGCCCACATTTTCGGGCTGTCTGCTCGACGTGCGGGTGATCGGTGGGGTTCTGCTCGAGAAAAACGGCGTCAAGAACAACCGCCTCGTCGCCTGTCCGCGCCGCCGCAAAGGCATTGCGCTGAAGACCGATGGCTTCGAGGAGATCAAGGACGTCCCAAAGGAGACGCTCGAGGGCATCGAGCGCTTTTTGGTTGAGTACTCCGCCGAAGAAGGAAACACGATAACTTTCGAGGGGCAGTGCTCGCGTAAGGATGCGTATAAACTGATCGAGCAGGGGCACAAGAAGTTTCAAAAAGCCCAGAAATAGCCGGGTATGCGGATTCTGGCCTTCAATCTGCGAGCGGGCGGCAATAGTGTAACTATTCCGCGGGTCGTTCGCCGGGCAGCGCATCTAGATATTGAGACTGCGGTCTTTTCTGAGTACCGCGAGAATCGAGCCGGCACCTTATTGCGCGCCGAACTCGAAAAGATCGGCCTGGCGAGTCAGGCGTTTACCGCGAGCCGCGGAAATGGCGTGTTGATCGCCTCCGTCGAGCCCTTTGCGGCATTGGCAAATCCCTTCGGTTTGTCGGATGAGGAATATCCGCATGCGGTGCTTTTCGCGCGCTTCGAGCATCTGCAGATGTACGGCTCGTATCTCCCCGGGCAAGATCGCAAGCGGATTCACCTCAGGTGTCTCATTGCCGCGGCCGAACGCCACAACGAAGCCGGCGACAAGACGATGTGCATCGGCGATCTCAACTCCGGACGCAACGAGACCGACATCGAGATCAACCTGCGATCGGGACGGTTGCTCGATTGGTTCAGCACGGCAGACTTGTATGCCGAGCTCGAGCGCGAGTGGACCGAAGCCTGGGCCTATCTCCATCCCGAGGAGTACGATTTCAGCTGGTATCCGTACCGGCGCGAGCGCGGGTCGGGTGGCGGGTGGCGCATCGACAAGGCGTTCTTGTCGCCGGCGCTTCTACCGATGCTGCGCGCGGCGGAGTACGACCATGTCTTCCGGCTCGACGGACTTTCGGATCATTCGGGATTGATCGTGGACGTTGCGTATCCCGGATAACCGCTCCCGGCGCGGCCGCCGGACGCGCGGTGCGTAGCGCCGGCGCCGTCATCGCCAGGGGCGCCGAACCTTCCGCTGTCCCCGCTACCGCGTGCCGCCCTCGGCTCCCGCCTGCGGCAGGGGG
>DATAQH010000066.1:0-7504 GCA_036264815.1 Candidatus Cybelea sp. | reverse complement strand
GACCGAGCTCTGCGCCCACGCAAAGACCGAGCTCTGCGCCCACGCAGAGACCGAGCGCGACGCCTAGCGCCGCTCCGACGAAACGACCGGCGCCTGCTCCGAAGAAGTCTGCAGTACCCGGGGCGAGCGCGGTGCCCACGGCAACGCCGCACGCCGCGCCCGTTGCAGCGCCCGTACGCCGAACGCCCACGCCGGTTCCACGGGTCGCACAGGCGCAGCCGCCGGCACCAACGGCGACGGCCGCTGCGACGACCAATGAGGATCGGGCGACTTCGGTCGTGCGTTCGTATCTGGGCGCGCTAGCGCGCGGCGATCGAAGTACGGCGGGATCGTATCTCGCGCAGGGATCGCCGAACGAAGCGTTCATGGCTGCGAACGCGTCGGTCGAGTCGGTTCGTTCCGAGCCCTCGGGTGGGGGTTATAAAGTGATGGCCGACGTCAAAACCAGCGGCGGCGAATACTTCGAAACGTTTACGGTGTCGCCGGGCCCGGGGGGCCTACAGATTACCGAGCACTACTGGATCAAGCCGCAGTAGCGTTTAGGCGATTTCGTCGGGCCAGTCGGCGAGGCGTCCGATTGCAGCGCTCTTGAGCACGCGTAGACCGAGCATCGCGCACTTCATGCGCGTTGGGCTGATACCTATTCCGACGTTGTCGAGGACCGCCTCTTTGGAAAGCTTGGCGACGTCGGCGAGCTTCATCCCCTTCACCTGTTCGGTCAGCATCGACGCCGAGGCTTGGCTGATCGCGCACCCTTTTCCAGAAAATCGTACGTCGCGAATCACGCCGTCGTCGACCTTCAACTCCATCTTGATCTGATCGCCGCAGAGCGGGTTGAGATCCTCGGCCTCGACGTCGGGATTCTCGAGATTGCCGAAGTTCCGCGGACTGCGGTAGTGGTCGAGAATGTAGTCGCGATAAAAGTCGTCCACGCTAGGGAACCTCGCTACAGGCCAAAGACCCGAGCGGCCTTTTCGATTCCCTCGCAGAGCACGTCGATATCCGCCTCGGTGTTGTAGAGATAGAACGAGGCGCGCGCGGTTGCGTTCCAGCCCATCTTTTCCATGAGCGGCATCGTGCAGTGATGCCCGGCGCGCACGCAGACGCCCTCGGTATCGAGGATCGAGGCCAGATCGTGCGCGTGCACGTCGGCGAAGTTAAACGAGATCACGCCGGAGATCTTCTCCGGATCGCGTGGACCGTAAATCGCCAGGCCTCGCGGCTCGTATTCGCTCAGACGCGCGAGAGCGTAGGTGGTGAGGTCCTTCTCGTGCTCGCGCACCCACTCCATCGTCACGCCTTCGAGATACTCCACGGCCACGCCGAAGGCGATGGCGTCGGCGATGTTGCTCGTGCCGGCCTCGAATTTACGGGGCGGCTGCGCGAATGAGGTGTGCGCGTACTCGACCTTGCGGATCATGTCGCCGCCGCTGAGGAAGGGCGGCATCGCTTCGAGCAGTTCGCGTTTGGCGTAAAGGGCGCCGATACCGGTCGGGGCGAGCATCTTGTGCCCGCTAAAGGTATAGAAGTCGACGTCGAGGGCTTTGACGTCAAGGCGCAGATGCGGCGCACCTTGCGCGCCATCGACGAGAACCAGCGCGCCGGCGGCGTGCGCCCGCGGAACGATTTTCTCGAGCGGTGCGATCGTGCCTAGCGTGTTGCTGACGTGCGAGACGGCGACGAGCTTGCAGCCGTCGAGCAGCCGATCGAGATCGTCGAGCACGTGAATGCCGCGGTCGTCGACTGGAATGAAACGCAGCTCTGCGCCGTTTCGCTCGGCGAGCAGCTGCCACGGCACGAGGTCCGAATGGTGCTCGAGCTCGCTGAGCAGAATAGCGTCGCCCTTACCGACGTTATGCGTCGCCCAAGAGTAGCTGACGAGGTTCACCGCCTCGGTCGTGTTGCGGACCCAGACCACTTCGGGTGGAGGAGCGCCGATGAAGCGTGCGACTTTGACTCGCGCCTGCTCGTAGGCCTCGGTCGCCCGCTCCGCAATCTCGTAGACGCCGCGATGAATGTTCGCGTTGTACTGCTCGTAGTAGTCGACGAGGGATTGGATGACCGCCCGCGGCTTCTGGGAGGTCGCGGCCGAGTCGAGGTAGACCAGCCGTTTTCCGCGCGACGTGGGCCGCGCAAGAATCGGGAAGTCGGCGATGATGCGCTCGACCTTCGGATCGATGCGCAAGGTTTGCGTCACGAGAGCTTAGCCGCCAAAGCCTCACGGAGCTCGTCGCGCAGCGAGGCCGTCGGGAAACGCTCGATCGCCGGCTCGAAGAACCCCAGCGCGATCATGCGTTCCGCAGCGGAACGCTCGATTCCGCGGCTCTCCATGTAGAAAATTTGCTCCGAATCCATCGCGCCGACCGTCGCGCCGTGATAGGCTTTGACGTCGTTCGCGCCGATCTCGAGCGCCGGAACCGAATCGATGTGCGCCGTAGGGGAGAGCAGCAGCGCGTCGTCGCGCAGGCGCGCGTCGCTCCCCTGCGCGTGCGCGGCGATCCGAATGTTGCCGAGAAAACGAGCCTGGCCGCGCTCGCGAGCCGCGGATTTGACGAGGGTATTCGAGCTCGCTTCACCGGCACGATGCTCGACAGAGCTGACGACGTCGACGTGCTGCGAGTCGCGAGGGAAGAAGATGGCGGCGATCTCTGCGGCGACTCCCGTATGCTCGATCGAAACGGTAAGATCGCCGGCTGCAAGGTCGGCACCGAGTTCGGCGTCGGCCCAGGCCATCTTCGCGTCCTTGCCGGGACGCGCGGTGCGATTCCAGACGACGCGCGCGGCGCCGGCCTGCTGAAGCGCCGCAAAACAGACGTCGGCGTGCTCTTCGGTGACGATCTCGGTCGCTCCACAGACGAACGCGCCGGCGTCGGCCTCGATGCGTTCGACGATCGTGACGCGCGCGCCGCGCTCGACGAGCACGACGGTCGAGGGGAAGATGCTTGCGTCGCCGCCGGCGTAACGGATGACGACCGGATGGTCGCAGGCACGATCGGCGGCCACGTGGATAAAACAGCCCACGTGCGCGAAGGCGGCAGTCAATGCGCCGAACTTCGTCGCGTGGACTCCGGTGGTTCCGAAGGCACGAGCGAGCAGTTGCGGGCACTCGCGCGCGGCCGTTGCGAGATCGTAGACGACGACGCCGGGATTGGGGTTGTCGACCGTAACGATCGCGGGATTGAGATCGAGCCGCGCGATATCGGGAACGAGCGTTTCGAAATCGATGCGCCAGAAACGGCCTGCGCGTTCGCGCCCGCTCGGGAGCGCGAGAAACCGTTGGATGGCGGTGCGCCGCTGCTCGTTGGTGAGCGGTGCGTTGGGAAGCGTTGCCAGGCGATCGAAGAGCGCCGAACTCTCGGCCGTCGCGACGGCAACGTTAGGCAAGAGCCTCGGCCTCCTCGCGGAGCCTATCGTAACCCTCGCGCTCGACGCGCTGCGCGAGCTCCGCGTCGCCGCTCTTGACGATTCGCCCGTCGATCATGACGTGTACGACGTCGGGAACGACGTACTGTAGAATTCGCGGGTAGTGCGTGATGATCAAGAAGCCCGCTTTACGCCCCTCCTCGCTCGCGCGCAACGCGGCGATCGAGACGCCGACGTCCTTGAGTGCGTCGATATCGAGACCGGAATCGGTTTCGTCGAGGATCGCGTATTTCGGTGCCAAGACGGCGAGCTGCAGCATCTCGAGCCGCTTCTTTTCACCCCCGGAGAAGCCATCGTTCAGATAGCGCCCCATGAAGGACGGATCGATCCCGAGCTGGTCCATCTTCTCTAACAGAAGCGCGCGAAATTTCGCCGGCGGAAGATCGCCGGGACGCTCGGCCTGCCGCGCCGCATGTAAGAAGTTGGCGACCTTGACGCCCGGGATCGCGGCGGGATACTGAAACGAGAGGAAGAGGCCGGCCCGCGCCCGTTTGTCCGGCGAGAGCGCGAGGACATCCTCGCCGTCCAACTCTACGCTGCCGGTGACCTCGTACTGCGGGTGGCCAGTGAGCGAGAAAGCAAGCGTCGATTTGCCGCTGCCGTTGGGTCCCATGAGTGCGTGCACTCGGCCGGGTTCGACCGAGAGGTCGATTCCTTTGAGGATCTCTTTGCCGGCGATGGTAGAGCGCAGATTCTTGATGCGAAGGCCTTGGTCGGACATAGAAATTATCGTAGCCGAGGCTCTCTTAGAAAGTCAAGGAAAAACTTTACTATCTGCGACCTTTCATGCTAGGATAGCGCCAAAGATGCACCAGGACCGCTTCTTCCAGACGACTCGGGGAAAGATCGTCAGCGAGCTGCGGCGGCGAGGCTCCGCCTCGGCGGCCGACCTGGCGCACGTCTTCGGGCTCTCTCCCAACGCGGTTCGCCAGCAGCTGATGGTGCTCGAGCGCGACGGTCTGGTCGCCGAAACCTCGGTCCGGCGCGGACCGACGAAGCCCACCTACGAGTTCTCGCTGACCCCCGAAGCCGACCGGCTCTTCCCTCAGGCCTACGACAAAATGCTCTCGGCGGTGTTGCGCGAGGTGCGCGATCAATTCGGTGCGCCGGCGGTCAAGCAGATCTTCGACGGCCTCTCGGAGCGCGCCATCGCGCGAGCCCGCCTTACCGTCACCTCGGACGAACCGCAAGAACGCGTGGCCCAGCTTACCGAGATGCTGCGCAAGAGCGGAGTCGTCGCGGAGTACAGTTTGCTCGACGACGGCTTCGTGCTGCACGAGCACTCGTGTCCGTATTCGAACGCGGCCAAAGAGCATCCGGAGGTCTGCCAGGTCATTCACCACGTCATCGACGAGACGATCGGCGGCCGGCACGAGCAGACCGAATCGCTCGCCCACGGCGGGAAGGAATGCCGTTTCGAAATGCATCCGGAGCCGGCAACCACGCCGGTATCCTAGGAGTTATTGAATTTATGGATTTTCCGAAGTTTCAGCGGTTGGTCGAAGAACGCACCGGCTTTCGCACGATGGAGAACCCGACGGCGAGCGGCGAGTACTTCAGCGATTCGTGCGGCGACATGTACAACTTCTTTTTGAAGGTCGGGCCGGGTGCCGTGATCGAGGACATCTCCTATTTCACGACCGGCTGCGGTTTCGGAACGGCGACGTGCAGTCTGGTCGTCGAACTCGCGAAAGGCAAAACGATCGACGAAGCGGCGGCGATCGGCACTTCCGAGGTCGAGGGGCTGCTCGACGGCTATCCCGAGAAGAAGAAAGATTACCCCGAGCGGGCGCTTGAGGCGCTGCACGTTGCGCTCGACGACTACCGTTCGAAGGTCAGCGCGGGAAGCGTCCCCGATTTCGGGTCGATGCCGCGTCCCGCCCGCGTTCCCGCAGCAGAGCCTGAGCCGGCGACCGTCGCGTCGACCAACGGAAACGGCGACGGAAAGCTCCTCATCAAACTGCGCTAGCGTTCCCTGGCGCTGCGCGTCGTACCACGCGTTTGGCGGCCCTTTGTCGGCCTTTCGACAGCCTTCGCCAGCCCTTCGACAGGCTCAGGGTGACACTGGGCGTTAGGACGATCTGCTTTGCAGCGGGGCGCGGTGGGGGACTTCGTAGCGCGACGTATTTGCTTTGGCGTCGAAGATCGATTCGAAGAGTGAGATCGTTCGCACCTCCAGCGTGAACGGCGTAACCTCGATGAGCGGAAGGGGGCGCGCGGCTTCTTTTACGCGGGCGATCGTGACGTGCGCGACCGGTCCTTCTTTGAACGTGAAGCCGAGCTCCGCGTAGGCGCTTTGGACGGTCGCGGCGAGGTTACGGTACGCTTCGCCTTGTTCGCGCGCGCCAACGTAGACGACGCGCGGACGACGCTCGTTCGGAAACGCGCCGGTTTTATCGAGGTGCAGGGTAAAGGGTGCGCAGCGTTTGGCGCTCTCGCCGACCGCCGCGTCGATCGCATCGTACTGCGCCGCCTCCACGTTGCCGAGGAAAGCGAGCGTGACGTGCAGCTTCTCCGAGGCTTCGAAGCGCGCGGCGAATCCGGTCGCGCCTAGCGCATCGGCGACCGCGTCGCAGCGCGCCCGGGCGGCGTCGTCGAGCTCGATGCCGATGAAAAGGCGGCGCTTGCGGTCAGGCACCGAGGTAGGGATTCTCACGGCGCTCGTTGCCGATCGTCGTGAAGGGCCCGTGCCCGGGAATGACCGGCGTCGCGTCGGGAAAATCCATCAACTTGCGCCGAATCGAGCTGACGATATCGGCCATCGAAGTGCCGCCGAGGTCCCAGCGTCCGATCGATCCGGCAAAGAGCGTATCCCCGGTCAGCAAAATGGTTTCGGAGCCGTTGTCGACCGCGAAGGAGACGCTCCCGGGTGTGTGTCCGGGGGTGTGCAGCACCGCGATGCGCGCTTCGCCGAGCTCGAAGGTGTCGCCGTCGAGCAGATCGCCGTCGAGCGCAACCGTGCGCGGCGCATACGGGAGGCCAAGCCAACGAGCCTGCATTGCCAGCGTCTCGTAGAGCGGGAGGTCGGCGGGATGCAAAAGCCCGCGTCCGTGGGTAAGCTCCCGCAGCCGTCCGAGATCTCCGATGTGGTCGATATGTGCGTGCGTGTGGACGAGCATCTTTGCTCGCCAGTTTCGTTCGCGCAGGTAAGCGTCCACTTCGCCGACGCCGTCGCCGCCGTCTACCACGATCGCTTCACCGCTTCGGTCGTCGGCTAGGATCGTGCAATTGCAGGCCAGCGGGCCGACTGCGAAGGTCTCGCGATGCAGCATCGGTGCTCTCTAATCCACGTGGATGGCAAAGTCGTGGAAACCGCCGTTGAAGTATCCCAGCGGCGAGCCCGAGCGGGCGCTGCACGAAAGCACGTGCCCGATCAGGATCGAGTGCGAGCCGAAGTGAAACTCGTGGGCCACCTCACAGTCGAAATGTGCGATGCAGCCCGCGATGACCGGAGCGCCGGTCGCGTCGATTTTGTAGTCGACCTCGGCGAACTGCCGCTCGCGCACCTTGCCGGAGAAGCGCTCGGCAAGCGCCCGTTGATTTCCCGCGAGGACGTTGACGCAGAAGATCCGCGAGGTCGAAATGAAGAGATAGCTGCGCGCCTCGCGATTGATGCAGATCGAAAGTGAGGGCGGTTCGAGCGAAACGCTGGCAAACGCGTTCACCGTGATCCCGCGAGGTTCGCCGTCCTTGAGGCTCGTCACCACCGTCACGCCGGTGGGCACGTGCCGCATCGCGTGCCTGAACGAGGTCGAATCGGTCATTGACGGCGCGCGCCGATTGCGATTGCGTCGTCGTCGAGGGCCAGAATCATCGCGTCGAGGTCGGGCCGGGCGAGAAACATTTCGCGGAATTCGCGCTGCGCCGCGGCGGCGTGGTGGAACATGACGAGGCCCGAGAGTTTCAGCGTCGGGATTACGAGTTCGAGATAGCGTTCGTAGCCGGTTTCGTGGGCGGAGATGAAGGCGATGTCGAGGTTGCGGTGCGGAAAGTTTTCGAGCAGTTCCAGCGCCGGCGTATTGAAGACCTCGATGTAATCGTCTTCCTCGGCGCGCCCGAAGTAGGAGCGTGCGACGTCCGT
>DATAQH010000061.1:0-4525 GCA_036264815.1 Candidatus Cybelea sp. | reverse complement strand
GGCCGGACGCTTCTTTCTTTTAGAAAGTTCTCCCGAAGCTGCGGCGCCTGACTGGGCGCGGCCAAACAACGAGACCCGGCCCAAAAATATCGACGTTTCTCGGAGCTGGTCCCCGCGAAATCGATGACGGCGGTCCTTTTGTACCATAAATTCATGTTGGCATGGCAGGCATATAGCAAATAAGGGGGATTCGCATAAAGCCCGCCGTGTTCTATTATTTAATAGCTAGGGGGTCCTAGCAGAGAGAGCGGACACAGGGGACCGAAAAACGCACGGTCCCCCTCTCGCGAAGCTACCGTTGCTGCTGAATAAGGACAGAGGCTCGCGGAAAAGCAGTACCGCGAGCCCCATGAGGGGTCCAATGGGGGTCAATCGGGTGGCCGCTCTCTCGAATCCTCCCGCACTTTCGATCCTGGCTCGGCTCGAGACGTCCCGAAATTGGGGCGGGCTCGCGGGCGCGCTTCAACCGCGAGCCCATGAGAGGTCTGCGTTGTACGCCGCGGCCGGTTGCGCCACCAGGGCGCGATCACTCTACGCACTCGCACACTCCTAACACGAGCGTAAAACGATTGAGGCCCGCAGTGCTGTCAAACTGCGAGCCTCATTTGGTGGGACTAGGGAGTTGCGCTAACAGCGTACCTTAGGCCACGGTCGCAAACAATCGACAGACCCTCGTACGCTTGCGCACAGTTTACCCTACTCTATAGAGGTTTCGTGTCACTGCCTCCGGCTTACAGTCCTTATAAGCTTCTGTCGCGAAGCCTAGCTCAATGCGCTTCGCGGTGAAGGTGATCTTGGGCGTGGGCCTCTTTGCGATCGGCCTTTGGCTCTTGCTAGCCCACTCGGGCCTCGCGATACCCCGCCTGAGTTACCAAGGCTTCGAAGCCTACGAGTTGCCGGCCGGCTTCGGATTCGTCATCGCCGGCATCCTGGTGCTTTGGCTCTGGAAAATCCAAGAGTCGACCGTAACGACGACCCAGACCACGGCCACCGGCGAGGGCGGTCAGAAGACGACCGTCACAACGACGACGACGCAGACGGCCGAAGACTACGCGAAAGGGCGCAAGCCCGGCACCTAGGTCGTCGGCGGCGGCGGCCGGTCTTCGTTACCGCGGTGGCGGTAGACTATTCGTCCCTTGGTGAGATCGTAGGCGGAGATTTCGACGTCGACACGGTCGCCCGGTAGAATTCTGATGCGATGACGGCGTAAGCGGCCGGCAATGTGGGCGAGGATCGTATGGCCGTTGTCGAGTTCTACGGAGAACGTCGCGCTGGGGAAGACTTGCTTGATGCTCCCGGCAACCTCGAGCGGCGCTTCCTTAAGGTTTTCCGGCTTCGGGCCGCGCTGCTGCTTCGGGCCGGTTCGTGGTCTTGGTCTGCGAGCTGCTATGAGATTCTCCTAACTTTGAAAGACGCGCTTGGTTTTGCAACCCCCAATCCTTCCGGAGGGTTCCACTCGGCCCCTACGGGTGCGGGTGTTGTTGGAGCTCCTGCCCGAGGGTCTGCGTGAGCAGCGTGCGGTTGCGGACCTGCGCCCACGGTGGTGTGATCGTCGGAATCTCGCTCAGGTGCTCCCCCGGCATCGTCGTGCCAAGCGGTCCGTACGGCAGCAGCGAGTAGCCGGCCACCGCGCGGAAGAGCAACTCGGCCCAAAACGCGTTGGCCCAGCCGAACTCCGGGCGCGTGAAGTGCTCCGGATCGTCGGGGTCGACCGACTCGTGCATGAGACCGTTGAGCGTATCGCTCTGGTCGAGCATCCTGATCGCATTGACGACGTCATCGCGCGAAGTCGTCGTCAGCGCTGCGCCGATGATGCCGAGCGGCCAGACCCAGCCCTTTGGCGTGTGCGGGCTGCCGAGCCCGGTCGCGTACTTGCCCGTAAAATAGTACGGATCGTCGAAGCTCAGTGTGAAGCGCCGCGTATTGAGGTAAACTGGATCGTTTGTCGAGCACCAGCCGATAAACGGCAACGCCGTGAGGTTGGGAATGTTCGCGTCGTCCATCATGTTGTTATGGTCGTAGCCGTCGGTCTCGTAGACGTACATCCACCCGCCGTAGCCCGCATTGAAGGTCCGCCCGTACCGCTGCACGCCCGCCTGTACCTGCGTAGCGATCGCCGTCGCATCCCTTGCCAACTGATCGTCCTGGAAGGCCTCGCGCGCGAAGGCGGCGACCAGCTTCATCGCCACCACCGCAAAGGCGTTCTGCGGGATGTTGAAGCGATACGTCACCGGATCGTCCGAGGGGCGAAAGGCGCTCCAGATGAGGCCGGTGTCGGGATTGTATTGGTCGTGCGTTGGAACGGCGTGCGGCCAGGAGTAGTGGCTGCACGATGCGTGCTGCTGCTCGCACTTAAGCACCGCGACGATCTTTTGCAGCGCGCTGTGCACGGTCGGCGTGAAAATGCCACGGTCGCGCGTGTTGGCGTAGTAGACGAAGATCAGCACGACGGGCCACGAGAGCGAATCGATCTCCCACTTGTCTTCCCACACGTGGTAGTCGGCGCTGAAGGCCTCGGCGTAAGGGTTGACCATGATGTTCTTCGCGTCGCGCTCGACGACACCGTAAAACGTCTTGCTTAGGTCGGGGTAGTTGTGCACGAATCGAATGTAGGGCATCGTCTGCGCCGCCGAATCGCGCAGCCACATCGCGGGAATATCGCCCGTCTGCACGTACGTCGTGCCGTCGCTCTCATTGAAGAAGTTGGCGAAGAGCTGCTGGTACAGCGTCTTGGCGACGACGGGCCGGATCTGAGTCTCGATTGGAATCGTCAAGGTTTGCGCGCCGGCCGGCGGGCATGCGGCCAACGCCCAAGCCACGCCGAGCAAAAACGCGCGCCTCATCGGCGAGGCGCTTGCCCGCCGGCCGGCCCGCTTCCTGCCGTCGTGACAGGCGCCGGAGCCGGCGCGCGGAAGCTCTGTGCGTGGCGACGGCGTTCTCTATCGGGCTCTTCTTCTGGATGATCGTGTCGGCGATCGGGACGATGATTTATTTCCTGCCGTCGATTCTCGCTGTGGTCGGACATCGCCGCAACTCTGCCACGATCGTCGTCCTCAACATTCTACTGGGCTGGTCGTTCATTGGTTGGGTCGTCGCGCTCATCATGGCGCTGATGAAGGATCCCGCGCCCGTACAAGTCGTTCACCTGCACCAGCACGTCTACTCAGCTCCGAAACCACCTGGAACCTCGATCGAACCGGTCATTGCCGACCGCGCTGCACCCGGCCGCGACCAAACAAAACTCCCCAGCTAACTCCCGCGCGTAATCCTAAGTTCGGTGTCATCCTAAGTTCGGTGTCATCCTGAGCTCGGTGTCATCCTGAGCTCGGTGTCATGCTGAGCTTGTCGAAGGATCCTCGAAGGATCGTCGAAGGACGCGCATAGCGTACGTCACGCCCATCATCGCCCAAGCGTTGATTTCGTAGAGCTAGACGGGGGGACGTGCAAAGTGAGCATTTTTTCGTTGCTGGCCGCGTTCTTCATCGATACGCTGCCGCTCGATTACAGTGTGTTCCAAAACGATGTGGCAATCCGCGGCGCGGTCGTCGACATCCGGGATCGCCGTCCTATCGGGGGAGCCGTGGTCTATGCGCTCGGTCTCGGTTATGGCATCCGGCAAACCACGAGCAACGCCCACGGCCTATTCAGCTTCTTCGACCTGCCTCCAGGTAACTACGGATTGTATGCTATAGCGAACGGCTACGACGAAGAATGCGTTTGGCATGTGCCGCGCGTGAACTCCGACCTCCCGGCCGGGTTCGAATACAGCGCGACGATCCTGCTGCCGCCCGCATGCGGCGTCCCAACGGCGGCCACAGGCCTTTGGGCTAACCCGGCAGCGGCGCCGCGGTAAACTCGTAAAGCCGGCCGTCGTCGCTCGCGGTGCCCGTAATCTTGCCGTCGGCAGACATCGTACCGCGCAGCGTAAGCCCCATTCCGATATAGAGCTGAACGTAGCCGTCGTTTTGGCTGACCGTGCCGATAACGGGAACGGTGTGGTTATCCAGCGGATCTGGGCCCACCGACGTGCCGGTATACTTACCGCTGATCGTCCCATCGCTCACCGCGAGCGTCATGGTCCCCGAACGCGGAATACCCGAGGTCCCGAAGATGGGAGCAAAAGCTGCGACATAAGGCGTGCTGCGCTCGCCACCATTGATCGTTGCCGCCGGCGCAGCGAGTGGGCCGGCCGACAGAGAAACTGCTGCGGCCAGCATGGCGACGGTGTTGACTACCGATTTCATACGCTAGTGTAAACACTCGCACGCGCCGAAGCGGCCACGGCCGAGATGAGCGGACGATTAGATAGTGCTAGGGCGCGGGTCGGTCGGCGACCCGGATTTGCGCAGAATCTTCCCCGTCTGCACGACTTCGAACGCGCTGCCCGGGACGCTCTTGAGCTGATCGAGGTCGTCGTCGTTCCAACACGACGCGGCCGAACCACCTTGGCCTTGGAAATACCAATTCGATCCGTTGTCGGCGACGAACATGCCGTACCTCTTCATCGCCGTTGCGACGATCAAGG
>DATAQH010000374.1:0-2868 GCA_036264815.1 Candidatus Cybelea sp. | reverse complement strand
ATCGCGGTTCGACCAATGACGGCAATGCATTTCAGCACGCGATCTTCCGCGATCCGAGCATCGGGCCCGGCAACGACGTGCTGGCCGCGATCGATGCGGTGGAGGCACGCAACATCGTCGATCCCGGCCGGATCGGCGTCTCGGGCTGGTCGTACGGCGGCCAAATGACGACCTGGCTGATCGGCCATGACTCGCGCTTCAAAGCCGCCGTCGCGGGAGCCGCCGTCGACGATCTGGTCGTCGACTATGCGACCGCCGACGATATCGACGACGACCGCAACTCGCTCGGAGGCTCGCCCTTTGGGCCCGGCGCGCTCGCGGAGTGGAGGGCTGCCTCACCGTTGACGTACTTCGAGCGAATCACGACGCCGACGCTGATGTTCTCCAACGTCTACGACGTGCGCGTTCCGATCGTGGAGAGCTACGAGCTTTTTCACGCAATGCGCGATCGCGGCGTCCCCGTCGAGTTCTATGCGTATCCTACTTCGGGCCATCTTCCCAGCGGCCCGGTGCGGACGGCCGACGTCTATCGCCGCTGGCTCGATTGGTTCGACCGCTACGTCAGGAGGTAGTTACGATGAAACTGGCTCCCGCCTCACCCGCGAGCGGCCTTTTCGTTACGCTTGCACTTCTAACCGGCTGTATCGCGGCCGGCAATCAAGCCGCTCCCGTCCCCGACCCGGGTCAACCGGCAGCCGCAAAGGCGACGGGAGGCGCCCTGCTCTACGTCGTCGACAACGGCGCCAATACGGTCTCCTATCTTTCGTATCCCAAGGGAAAGACGCTCGGAACGCTGACCGGGTTCGGTTCGGTCAACGGCTCGTGCGTCGACGCGAAGGGCGACGTCTTCATTACCGACAGTCACAACTCCGAGCTCGACGAGTTCGCCCACGGCGGCAGCACGATCCTTAAGCGGCTCAAAGATCCGCAGGATTATCTGCTCGGCTGTTCGGTCGATCCGGTCACGGGGAATCTCGCCGTCGCAACCCAGCCGCGCAACAGCAGTCCGGGCGGGGTCGCGATCTTCACCCACGCGAAGGGCAAACCCAAGGACTTCGAAGGCTCGAGCGTCTACCTGCCCGGTCGCTGCACCTACGATGATAACGGCAATCTTTTTGTCGATGGCTCCAACGGGCACGCCCAGTTTGCGCTGGCCGAGCTGCCGGTGAAGAGCAAAGCCTTCGTGACGATTACGCTCGATGAGTCAATCGTCGCTGCCGGCGGCCTGCATTGGGACGGAAGCTACCTCGCGGTGGACGATCAGGGTGCGGGTTATCAAGGCTCGACGGTATATCGCTTCGCGATCTCGGGCAGTTCGGGAACGACCGTTTCGAAGGTCGTGCTAGGCGGCTCGCGTGACGTCGACGATTTTTGGATCGACGGCGGCAAGCTCATCGGGCCCGACCAGGGGGTGAGCTCCGCGGTCGTTCGAGTGTGGAAGTATCCGGCGGGTGGAGAGCCGCAGCGCAGTTTCGGTTCTTTTGTTTTTCCCGTTTCAGACGCCGTGAGTTTGTAGGAGAACATTGATGGAAGGCATCGATCGACGCGACTTTCTTCTCGCCGCGGGCGCGGCCGCCACGCTGGCGGCCACCTCGCCGGCGGCGGCTGCGGGCGGCAGCGGCCCAGTCTTTCTCTCGACGTGGAAATGGGGTATCGAAGCGAACGCGCACGCGGCGCAGGTCTTCGCTGCCGGCGGATCGGTGCTCGACGCGCTCGAGAAAGGCATCAACCTGGTCGAAGACGATCCGAACGTCGATAGCGTCGGCTACGGCGGACTGCCAAACGCGCAGGGAGAGGTCGAGCTCGACGCCGGTATCATGGACGGGACGACGCATCGTGCGGGATCTGTCTGCAACCTCCACAAGATCAAGAACCCGATCTCGGTCGCGCGTCTGGTGATGGAGAAGACGCGCCATACGACGATGGCCGGGGAGGGCGCGCTGCAGTTCGCGATCGAGATGGGCTTCAGGCCGATGCAGCTGCTGACTCCAAATAGCCTCGAAGCGTGGCTGAAGTGGAAGAACACGCCGAATCACTCGACGTTCTGGGTCGACGCGGATCATCACGATACGATCGGCATGGTAGCGATCGACGGCAAAGGGCAGGTCGTCGCCGGCTGTTCGACGAGCGGACTCGAGTGGAAGATTCCCGGACGCGTCGCCGACTCGCCGCTCGTCGGCTGCGGCTACTACGCAGACGCGTCGGCGGGCGCGGCTTCGGCGACCGGCAACGGCGACGTCATGACCAACTACTGCACCTCGATGTACATCGTCTCGCGGATGGCGGCCGGCGCGCATCCGCAAGAGGCCTGCAACGACGTGATGCGCTTTATGGCGAAGAGCGCGCCCGACGTGCACGGCGGCGAGTACTGCGTCATCGCGATCGATCCGCGCGGCGAGATCGGGGCCGCCTCGATGAACGCGAAGATGCCGCTTCAGTACGTGCTCTGGCGCAACGGAACCAACGCGATGCACACCGCGGCGCCGTACTTTAGCTGAAGTTCATCGTCGCCGAAGGCGGCGCTTTAGCGGCGTTTTACTTGTAGGTCTGTACGCAGCTGTGCGTCGCGTCGCTCAGCTCCGGCTGCGTCGTGTACTGCTTGGAGCCGAAGCGATCGTTGGCAAGATTGTGCCAGGCGCAGTCGTCGCCAATCTCGCCGTCTACGCCGCGCCACCCGCTGTAGGGCTGCGGGTCGGTGATCGCCTCTCCGTACTCGTCGCCGGCCATGATCGTGACGCCCTCATCGGCGCCGCTCTCGTCGGGTGGCGGCTTGATGCTGTTTTTGCCACAGCCGTCGGAGTCGGGGGTGTACGGGAAGTTGATATATTGGAGCAGAGCGTTCTTCTTGTAGGAGGTATAGCTGTGATA
>DATAQH010000320.1:0-1673 GCA_036264815.1 Candidatus Cybelea sp. | reverse complement strand
ACCCGAACGGCTGGAAGGACGCCGCCGCTGCTGGTTGTGACGTCGGCGCTGATCCCTCGTTGCACCAGATGAAGGCTGGTCGCGGCCGCCAGTGAAATACTCGCGGCTGCTTGGTCGAACGCTGGTAACCTGGCGAGCGGGCAGGGGAGATGAACGATGTGCCCCGCGGGTGCCGATCCATCCAGAAGGGCGTTGAACAGGCGGTAGAGGTTCTGAGCGCCGGCGCTAAGCGAACGTTCGGCCGCGCTCCGACGCAGCGCGAACAAATGCGCGCAGTAGCCTTGCTCCAGCATCCGTTCGTAGTCGAACGCGGACAGGGCTATTGGCCACGCGGAGCCATCGGCACTCTCGATCTCGAGATCGCCGTATACGGCACGTGCCTCGAGGAAAGCGGTAAAGCCGCCGGCGATGCGCGCCAGCGCCCTCGGCTCCAGCTGGGTCCCGGCGAGGCCGAATACGACGAACTCGCACCCCGCCGCCTCGCCACCCAGAAATTTCTGCGCGAGTTCGGGGCAGAAGCCGTTGGGCTCCAACGTGGGCGGAAGCGACGCGGCCACCCAGTCGACATGAGACTGTCGACGCAGACTTGCGAGCGTGTCGTGTACCCGTCCCGGCCCGACCAACAGCACGGCGGCACGCACCGCCGCGGACGGTTCGTTCTCGATTTTCAGCCTGCTGCGCCAGCTCGTATATTGCGAGAACGGCATCGACATCGGCAGCAGCCGATCGAACAGTTCTGCTCGGAACAACTCTTGCTCTCCGAGTCCCCGCTGTGCGATGGCCTCGCGCAGGCCGTCCGCCAAAGCAAGAAAGGTCAGGGGACTGCCGCTGAGAGTCTCGCCGCGCTCGGTGATGACGGCGAGTTGATGTGGGCGACCATCAGCAAACCTGCTGGGCAGATGAAAGTCGAAGCCACGAACTGCGCGGAAGTCCTCCTCGCCGCTGCTCACATGGCTGAAAGACGACGCGCGGAACTGCGTCACGAGCGTCCCATCGACTAGCGCTCTCGCCGCTGGTGGCTTTGCGTCTGCGCTGAGCCAACCGGAGAATCGCAGTCCGCCCAGCCAGCGCAATGCTCCTGGGCCCTCTGGATCGGGCGTCGGGCGGCAAGGCAGGTCGAGGGTGATCGGTGCGCCGACGGGCGTCGACAGATTGGCGAGCCGCGCTTCCACCACGGTGCCATTTCCAAGGACGACATCAGGAAGGGAGCAACAGAAGCCGTAGCATCCATCGCCGATTCGCCGTCTCGCCAGATCGTCTACATACCTGTCGGCTCGCAGCACTCTGATCGGATACCCATCGATCAAAATCTCAACGGCGAACTTTTGCAGAGGAGACCGAGAGTCGACGGCGAAACCGAAAAAGCGGTGTTGACCGGAGCGGGCGAACGACGTCAGCAAGTCGTAGTTCATCGGCTGATCGGGCGGGGCGTACGGTGGTCGCAAGGAATGGCTCCTTCGTGCGCGAGTACTATTTCTTCATCCTCAGCGAGACCCTGCAGTGGGCTGCATCGATGCGCATCGACGACGTGCGGGCAGTGCACGTCAATCGTCGGACCCGCTCGTCCAGCGGGCAAGAGCGACGAGCACCGCATCGAGCGGTAGGTACGGATCGATCGGCAGGTCCCCCGGAGCCGCGCTGGTGCCTCGCATTGACCAGTCGAAATACGCGAG
>DATAQH010000289.1:0-3704 GCA_036264815.1 Candidatus Cybelea sp. | reverse complement strand
CGAACTCGTACTCGCACTCGCACTCGCCGGGGGTCCGCAGTTCGAACTCCACGACGCAATTCCGCACCACGCCTGCTGAGCGGTCTGCCATAAGCCGCCTTCGCTCGAGAGGTATGCGTCGCCTAAGAACGACTGCACGATGATCGACAGGAAGAAGAGTAGTCCAAGGATGCCCGCTCCGAGGACGATCTTCGCCAAAGGTGAGCGCTGGTGCCTCAATTGCACCGCAGGGACGTGTTGCACTGCTGGGAATCCGTGTTCGTCTTGCATTCAATCCTCGCCATTGAAGTGGACGCTACGATTCGTTCAGCGCTATGCTACCACAGCAAGTACCGAGTTACCCCGCTGGATAACAAAAGTAAACGAGCCTTAAGGCCAGATAATGTAGGAAAGCATGCGAGCATAGCTCACCCTATTAAAGGAAGCGTGCGAGGGGCTTCTTCGATCTTTGGCGCGAAGCTGGAACGAGCGTGAATCGCCGCCAAACGGCATCGGAGATCCTCGTCGAAACGCTCGTAAAGCCGGGATCGCGTGCGGCCGGCGTCGTGCGGGAGGGCGAACTCGTCGTGATCCGGGTACGCGAACGCGCAATCGATGGCGCTGCGAACATCGCGGCGGCCCGCGCGCTCGCGCAAGCTTTCGGCGTGCCGCCGAGCGACGTGCGGCTCGTTCGAGGAACGGGCGCCCGAAGGAAGCGATTTGCGATTCGCCGTTAAAAAGGAAATCCGATGATCACCGGAATGCACGTGCTCCTCTTCAGCCGGCATGCGCAAGCCGTGCAGCGGTTCTTCAGCGACGTGCTCGAGATGGGCTCGGTCGACGCCGGCGATGGCTGGCCGATCTTTGCCGCGCCGCCGGCCGAGTTGGCCGTTCACGATACCGAAGAAGAGCCCGAGCACGAAGTTTATCTCATATGCGACGACGTGCGCGCGATGAAAGAGCGGCTCGCCGCGCGTGGGGTTGAAACCGAGCCGATCGCCGAACGCGGATGGGGCCTGGTGACCACGATCGTTCTGCCGGGTGGCGAACGGCTTGGACTTTACGAGCCGCGCCATCCGTCACCGCTTACTTTGACGATCGAGGGCCGTGCGCAATGAGATGGCTGCTGCCCGTGCTGCTCGCGGCACTCTGCAGCGCGCCGGCGGCGCCGGCTGCTGCTGCGCCGACCATGACCCAAGTATTGACGGCGTCGTTTGCCCTGCACGATCTCGGCGGGGTGAATCTCGCTCCGGCCGGCGACGCCGTCGCCTGGGCCGAGAACTTTCACGATCCAGCCAACCTGCTGCACTCGCCGCGCTACACCTCGATCTACGTCGCGCCGCTGGGAAGCGGGAAGCGATTTCGCCTGACAGCCGGCAGCACGAGCGGGTTCTACGATGAGGAGAACCCGGTCTGGTCGCCCGACGGTAGCAAGATCGCGTTTCTTTCCGATGCGCGCTCAAAAGGTCAGTCGCAGATTTTTGTTGCGCGTTCCGACGGGTCGGGCGCGCGGCAACTCGGCCACCTGAGCGGAAACGCTCAACGCCTGACCTGGGCACCCGACGGCAGAACGCTTGCCCTCCTTTACATTGCCGCGGCGCATCGCAAGGCCGGCGCGCTGGCGCCGGGAGCACGCGATGTCGGCGTCATCGGCGCGACCGTGGACGAGCAGCGCCTTGCGATCGTGGATGCGTGGAGCGCGAACATGCGGTTCGTCTCGCCCGGCGATAGCTATATTTACGAGTACGGCTGGTCGCCGGATGGCCGGCAGATCGCCGTGACCTACGCGAAAGGCAACGGCGATAACAATTGGTGGATTGCGCGGCTTGCGCGCGTCGATCTCGCGAACGGAGCGATGCACGACCTCTACGCACCGGCGATCCAGCTCAACGATCCGCAATGGTCTCCCGATGGGAAGAGCATCGCGCTCATCGGCGGCATTATGAGCGATTTCGGCTCGACCGGCGGCGACCTCTACCTCGTCGACGCGCAAAGCGGAGCCGCGCGAAACCTCACCGAGGGCGATCGCTTCTCGGTACAGTCGCTTCGCTGGAACGACGCTGCGAGCCTCGACGTCGTCGCGCACGTGTCCGGAACGATGCAGTTGATGCGAATCGACGCCGAGACAGGAAAGCAAAGTCATCCGTTTACGCCGGGCGAAGAGTCGCTCTGGAGCTGGTCGACCGCACGGCACGGCGCACTCATTGCATTCGTGCGCTCGTCATTCGACGATCCGCCCGAAATCTGGGCCGGAAGCCCCGATTCGCTCCGTCAGATCTCGCACAGCAACGCAAACGCGCGGCGTCTCTACGGAAAGGCAGTCTCGCTGCAGTGGAAGAGCGACGGCTTGGACGTTCAAGGCTGGCTGGTCTATCCGCTGGATTTCGATGCCGACAAGACCTATCCGATGGTGACGATGATTCACGGCGGTCCTTCGGCCGAGACGGTGCCCGGTTTCGGCAACCGCAATGTCAGCGCGCTTTGCTCCGCGGGCTACTTCGTGTTTATGCCGAACCCGCGCGGCAGTTTCGGTCAGGGCGAAGCGTTCACGCGCGCCAACATCAAGGATTTCGGGTACGGCGATTGGCGTGACGATCTCTCGGGCGTCGACGCGGCGATCAAGGCGGCGCCGGTCGATCCGAACCGCCTCGGCCTGATGGGTTGGAGCTACGGCGGTTACATGGCGATGTGGGCGGAGACGCAGACGAACCGTTTCAAGGCGCTGGTCGCCGGCGCCGGCATCGTCAACTGGCAGTCGTACTACGGGCTGAACAAAATCGACCAGTGGATGATCCCGTTCTTCGGCGCGTCGGTCTACGCCGATCCGGCCGTCTATGCGAAAAGCTCGCCGATCACGTTCATCCAGCAATCGAAAACGCCGGTGCTAATTCTGCAAGGCGAGCGCGATGAAGAAGTACCCGCGCCTCAGGCCTTTGAGTTCTGGCACGCGATGACCACGCTCGGCGTGCCCACGAAGCTCATCGTCTACGCGGATGAAGGCCACGGGCCGCAAAAGACCTCGAACCAAATCGACATCCTGACACAAAGCGTGGGTTGGTTCAATCGGTACCTCACTGCCGCCCCATAGCACGTTCGGCGTTGCGGTTTTTGGCTAGACGAGCAATGGCTTGGGTGCTAAACTAAAGCACCATATGGCGAGCTTCGTACCCGGCGCATACGGCGCACCTGGCGTACCTTCTTTTTGCGAACGGGCGTATGGCAGCCATTAAAGCCGTCGCGCTGCTGATGCTGATCTCGCTCACGTTGGGCGCCGGGCTGCAGGTCAACTTCGACCATCTCATCGCCACTCTCAAGAACATTCCGCTGCTGGCCAAGGCGCTGATCGCGAACTTCGTGATCGTCCCGATCCTGGGGGTGCTGCTTGCCCGGCTCTTTGCGCTGCCCGAGGAGATCGCGACCGGCTTTCTTCTGATGGCGATCGCTCCGGGAGTTCCGTTCGTGCTCGCATCGGTGCGAAAACGGGGCGGAAGCCTTGGCCTGGCGATCGAACTCGCCGCGGTTTTGCCGCTCGTCTCGATCGTCACCGTCCCGCTGACGGCGCATTACGTGCTGCCGACCGCGGAGGCCGCGCAGCTGCCGCTAGGGCATTTCGTCGTCACGCTCGTTCTCTTCCAACTGCTTCCACTTTTGATCGGGATAACGATCGGAACGACGCTCCCGAATATCGCGCCGCGGCTCTCGCGTATCGCGCAGATCGTCTTCCT
>DATAQH010000211.1:0-1838 GCA_036264815.1 Candidatus Cybelea sp. | reverse complement strand
AGCGTAACCGTCCCGCAGCCTCAACCGGGCGGCCAGGCCATCTCCCGTCCCGAGAGGACATGAACGTGAACGTGGTCGACCGTCTGGCCGCCGTCGGGACCGGTATTGACGACGAGACGGTAGCCTCGTTCGCCCCCGCGCTCGCCGCCCAGATCCGATGCGACCGCGATCAAACGCGCGGCAAGGCCGGGATCGGCGCCTAGCTCGCCGACCGTCGCGTAGTGCGCGACGGGCATCACGAGTGCGTGCGAAGGCGCCTGCGGATTGAGATCTTCGATCGCCAGCACCTCGGCGTCACGATAGAGGACCTTTGCCGGAATCTCGCCCGCGGCGATTCGGCAGAAAACGCAGTCGCTCATCAGCGCCCTCGAATCGTAAAGCTCCACGACTTCGTCGTAGTATTGCCGGCCAAGTCCGACACTTTTACGACCACCCGCACGAGGCCGTTAGGATAGGAGTACGAGGGCAGATACTGGATGAACTGCGCGGTGCGCACGCATTCCGACGTAACGTCTCGACCGTTGATCCAAAGGATCGCGCTGGCGGGGCTCACCGGAACGGCGTCGGCTGCGAAGCTCGCATAGACCGCGGGACGATTCGTATTGATCGTTGCGTTGGCGTCGGGGGCAAAGTCGGAGATCCCCGGAGGCGTCCCCGAGGCAGAGACCGTCTGCGGCGCCGCCGACTGCGCGATCTCATCGCCTGAGGAGAGGCGCCCGATCAGCGCGACGTCATCGAAGTTTGCGCCGCGCGGGATGACGTAGCTGCCGGTATAGACGCCGCCGGGACTCTCCCGCATCATCTGATTCGTAACGTCCGACCCAATATCGAACGTGCCGGAGGCGCCCGGCGTTCCGTGAAGCTCGACGCGAATCGTGTCGCCCGCACGCAGCGGACGATCGGGCTGCGCTTGCACGTTCGAGATCTGCAGGCGCTGCGCGGCGCTGACGACCTTCCGCGATGCCAGCACCGAGCGCACTTCGTTGGTTTCGACGTTATAGCGTACGCTGACTTGATCGTTCGGCAGCAGGTCCGTGAACGAAGCGGCCTTGCCGTTGAGCGAGATCTCGGTCGTGCGCCCGGCCGAGATCACCTGTCCGTCGTCGAGCACGAACTGGCCCGAGCCGATCGCAATGATGTGTCCGTTGTGCGAACCGTATTCGTCGACGACTCGCTGTACTCGCCCGTCCTTCTGCATCTCGACGCGCGTGAAATCGCCGGGACGAATATCTCCCAGCTCGCCGGGCGTCGTTACGCCGACGTTGACGTCCTCAACGTCGATCGCGGCGTTAGCGGCAACCGGAATCGTCTTGACGCTGCCGTTGGAGCCGAGGGTAATCGTCGGCGGATCGGAGAGCACGTCGACGGCTACGACCGTGCCGAAGCGGGCGAAACCGCCGGCCACGGGGACTAGCCCGTTGGTCGAACGCCCGACGAGCTGTGCGACGATGCTCACGTTATTGTGCCGGCGGTCGTACTGCGCTTGCGCGCCGAGCACGTCGGTGAAGAAACGCAGGGGTACGTAGAGCACGTCTTTGATCTCGAGGAGCGGCCCCTCGAGCGCAACGTCGTTGGTGTCGACGCGGGCGACGCGGCTGCCGATCGTAAGCGTCACGCTCTTTGCGCCGACCTGCGTCGTAATGTGATTTCCGGACCGGTTGAAGCCGAGGCCGAGCGCCTCCATCGTTCGCCGAACGGGAACGTAGAGTAGGTTTCGCTCGAATCGCGGCGGCGGATCGATCGAGAGGGCGTCGCCGTTGATGACGATCCCGATCGGTGCCTTCGATTGCGTTTTGGGCGCAGGCGCGGCGGCCGCTACCAAGAGTAGCGACAGCATG
>DATAQH010000189.1:0-15816 GCA_036264815.1 Candidatus Cybelea sp. | reverse complement strand
ATCAACTTCGTCGTGACGATCTTGAAAATGCGCGCGCCGGGAATGACCTTTACCCGAATGCCGCTCTTCGTCTGGGGCCAGTTCGCGACGGCACCGTTGCTGATGATCGCGACGACCGCGCTGGCCGCGGCGCTCGCCGCGCTCTTGATCGAGCGCCAGTTCGGCGTGCCGTTTTTCGATCCGACCAAAGGCGGCAGCCCAGTAATGTGGCAGCACATGTTCTGGTTCTACTCGCATCCCGCCGTCTACATCATGATTCTGCCGGCCTTCGGCATCATCTCCGAAGTGCTCCCCACGTTCTCCCGTAAGCCGATCTTCGGCTACAAGCTGATCGCGTTTTCGTCAATGGCAATCGCGCTGGCCGGCTTCATGGTGTGGGCGCACCATATGTTCACTTCGGGGCTCGCACCGTTCTTGCAGCTCCCTTTCATGATCATCACCTTTGTAATCGGCGTCCCAACCGGCATCAAGATATTCTCGTGGACCGCGACGCTATGGCGCGGAAAGATTCACTACACGACGGCGATGCTCTTTGCGATCGGCTTTGTCGGCCTCTTCACGCTCGGCGGCATTACCGGGATATTCCTCGCGGCGATTCCGTTCGATCTTCACGTTCATGGAACGTACTTCATCGTCGGGCACATCCACTACGTGCTGGTCGGAGGAAGCCTGATGGGCGTCTTCGCCGGCATGTACTACTGGTTCCCCAAGATGTCGGGGCGCCTGCTGAACGAGACGCTTGGCAAGCTGCACTTCTGGCTCTTCTTCATCGGCTTCAACGGAACGTTCATCCCGATGCACTGGCTCGGTATGCTCGGCATGCCGCGCGAAGTGGCGACGTACGACCCGCAGTTCACCTTCTGGAATCGCTTCGAGTCGTTCTCGTCCTACCTCATGACGTTTGCGATCCTTATCTTCTTCGTCAACGTCCTCTGGAGCATCCGCAACGGGAAGCGTTCCGGCCCGAATCCGTGGGGCGCGCGGACCCTCGAGTGGCAGATTCCGTCCCCGCCGAACTACTACAACTTCAAACACATCCCAACGGTCTACGGCCTGCCATACGATTTCAGTCAGCCGCTGCCGTATAAGGGGTTGGAGGAAGAACTCACCGATTCGCCGCCGCCGGTCGCGGCGGGAGCTCATTGATGTCGATTGCAGCGATCGGCGCAGACGCTCACGATGGAGTAGATCAGCTCTACGTCGAGACGCGCGAGCTGCGTCTCCAGGGCTTCCTCCTCTTTCTGATCAGCGATTGCGTGCTGTTCTCGTCGTTCATCTTCGCCTATCTCTACCTGCGCAACAGTGGGCAGGGATGGCCGCCGCCGGGCATCCAGCGCCTCGACGTGGCCTTCGCGGCGTGGAACTCGGTCGTGCTCTTCGGCTCGGGCGCGACGATGCACTACGCGCTCGAGAACTTCAAGCACGGCAACTTCATGAAGTACATGTGGTTCCTGCTGGCGACGATCGTACTGGGCGCCGGATTTCTCGGAGGCCAAGCCTACGAATACAATCACCTGATCTTCGGCGAGCACGTGACCTGGTGGGGCAGCGGTATTTTCGGCGCATCGTTCTTCACCCTGACCGGCATGCACGGAATGCACGTATTCTTCGGCGTCTGCTATCTCACGGTGCTCGTCCTGCAGTCGTCGGCCGGTGTCTACACGAAGGGCAAATACTTTGGGATTACGGCCGGCACGCTCTACTGGCATTTCGTCGACGTGATCTGGGTCGTGCTCTTTTCGATCTTCTATCTAATTTAAGGAGCGACGTTCGTGAACGCACCACTGATCGAACGATTGGGAGCCGTTATCGGCGGAATCGTCGTTGCCGTCGTAGCCTTCTACGCGCTCTATAAAGATTGGCAGGCGACGGGCATCGAGAATCAAGTTTTCAAGCTGATGCTGGTGCTGCTCGGCGTCGGCGCGGTGCTGGCGCTCTTGGCCGGGCTGAACATCGTGGGCTTCGCGCCGAAAGGGGCATAGCATGATCGTTCGAGACGACGAGTATATGGATTTTAGCACAGTTCCCGAGAGCCGCGGCATTCCGCCGGGCCTCGTTCGGATTGCGTGCGTCGGGCTTCTGATAATTTTCGCCATCGGCGCGTCGGTCTGCCTTCAGTCCGGCTACGGGCATCACTGGCCCGCCGATACGACGCAGCGCGTTCCTCTGAAATAACCCGACCGGCTCCTAGAGATCTACTCGGTTGCCGCGGCGCGTCGCGATGCCGATTGCGAGCAGCGGCAAATCCTCATCGGGCAATACGCCGGTGGACCGTCCGTCGATCTTATGAATCCCCGCGTAGAGCGAGAACTCGACGAGCGCGGGGATCGTCGTATTCGGCAGGCGACGCTGACCGAGCCATTCCCACTCGGCGGCAAGCACGCGATCCGAAAAGAGCGCCGCCGCATAGCCGGAAGCATCGCTGCGCGAATCGGCGTCGGGCTCGCGATAGCGGACGTATCCGTCGAGTATATAGATCGGCCGAAACGTATGCAGGTAGGCGACGACCGGGGCGACCAGAACCGCGACGAAGTAGCCCGCAAACGCGATCGTGCCGAGCGCGAAAATCCAGGCGATCTTGATCAGGGTGGCGTCCGACGCGACGTGCTGCGCGCGGTAGACGATTCCCCACGTCAGCAAAGCCATAAAGACCATCCCGATCAGCGGCTCGATTGCAAGTGCGAACCGGCCCGTGAGTCCGCGCCAGACGATACGGCGCTCCTGCGCAGTCCAGCGCCGGTGCGCGAGACCCTGTTTGCGCCGGTCGAACTCGCGCGCCTTCACGCTGCGTCCAGCGGCGCGGCGCGATCGATGATGCCGCGGAAATCGATACCCGGCGGCAGCGTTCCCAGCGTTCGCCCCGCCGCGCCAAGACGGCTGCGCAAAAAGGCTCGCGCGACCAACCCCGGTGCGTAGCGATGGAGCAACGCCGTCTGCCAGAGAAGCGCCATTTTCTCGGCGAGCGCGCGGGCCTGCGCCTGCTCGAGGGATCGATCGCGCAGGTCGCGCTCGAAGGCGAGCAACTCCGCCGCGATGAGCGGCTCGTCGCTCGCGGCTTCGAGCTCGGCGCGCCACGCCGCATAGGCATCGGGCTGTTTTTGCAGCACCCGAACGACGTCGAGGGCGTTGAGGTTCCCGCAGCCCTCCCAGATCGAGTTCAACGGCGCTTCCCGGTAAAGCCGCGGCATGATCGATTCCTCAACGTACCCATTGCCGCCGAGGCATTCGAGGGCTTCTGCGGCGATCGCCGGGGCTCGCTTGCAAATGTAGTACTTGGCGAGCGCGGTTCCGATGCGTTTGAGCGCGGACGCCGCCGGCGACTTCGGCGAATCGTCGACCGCCCGCGCGAGGCGCAGGACGAGCAGCGTCGCCGCCTCCGACTCCAGCGCGAGGTCCGCCAGCACGTTTTGCATCAGCGGCTGATCGATCAGCGCTTTGCCGAACGCACGACGGTAGGTTGCGTGGTGGATCGCTTGCGCCAGCGCCGCCCGCATCAGGCCGGCCGAACCGAGCGCGCAGTCGAGGCGCGTGTGATTGACCATCTCGACGATGCGGCGGAGGCCTTCGCCCTCGTCGCCGATCAGCCAGCCGTGCGCCGCGTGAAATTCGACTTCGGCCGATGCGTTGCTGCGATTGCCGAGCTTGTCTTTTAAGCGAACGAGCTGCATTGCGTTGCGGGTCGCATCGGGAAGAACGCGCGGCACGAAAAAGCAGGAGATTCCCCCCGGAGCCTGCGCGAGAACGAGGAATGCGTCGCTGGCCGGCGCGCTGCAAAACCACTTCTGGCCGTTCAGCAGATACTCTTGACCGCTGCCGGACGTCGTCGCGGCCATCGCGCGGGTCTGGTTGGTTCTAACGTCGGAGCCGCCTTGCCGCTCCGTCATGCCCATTGCGCAGAGTCCACCCGTCTTCTGCGCGATCGGAAGCGCCCGCGCGTCGTATTGCGGCTGCGTCAGGGCTCGAACCCACGCAGCGGCGGCGTGCATGCCGCGTACGACGGGCACCGCAGCATAGGTCATCGAGACCGGGCAGCCGTGCCCCGCTTCGACCTGCGACCATAGAAAGAACTTCGCGGCGCGGCGCACGTGCGGGTTGGGCCCGGGATCTTCCCACGCTAGCCCGGCAAGCCCCGCGCGCAGGGCGTGCGCCATGAGCGTATGCCACGCCGGGTGAAAGCGAACTTCATCGATGCGTTCGCCGAACCGGTCGTGCGTGCGAAGTTCCGGCGGATGTTCGTTTGCGTCGAATCCGAGCGCGATCGTTTCGGTTCGTCCGGCCAGCTCGCCCAAGAGCGTTAACTCATCGGTTCCGCCGTCGGGCGCTTCCCGCGCGACCGCTTCCCGCGAAACGCGATCCGTTCGGAAGAGGTTGTAGTTCTCGAGCGCGGGCGGTTGATTATCGAGCATGGTAGGTTGAGGCCGTTAGGAAGCCTCCTCGACCGGGCGCGTTCGCTCCTGTGCGCGCGGCTTCAGCGTCGCCGCCAGCACGACTGCCACGAAGGCGACGGCGCAAAACGCGAGGTACGCGTGCCGGTACCCGGCAACGTCGCTCTGCGCCACGCTCAAGAAGCCGCCCGCAAGCGAGCTCCCGAGGATCTGTCCGACGATCAAGGCCTGGCTCAAGAGGCCGACGGCGGTCGCGCGAGCGCTTCGCGGAGTCTCGTTGGTGACGATGTAGCGCGTCGGCGCACCGAGCAGCGCGCCGAAGCCGGCACCCGCGACGACGATCGCGAGCAACGCCAAGGGCAGCGACGAGAACCCCAACGCAAAGACGGCGAGGCCGATTTCGCTGCAGACCGTGCCCGCCAAAAGAACGTCGCGGCTGCCCACTCGATCGAGCGCGCGTCCGGACGCCGGGATGACCAGAACGAACATCAGCGCACCCAGCGCGGCAGTAAAGCCCGCGGCGGCATAGGATAGCCCCTGCGCGGCGACCAGCGCCGCCGGAATGAAGAAGAGTGAACCCTCCAAAACGCCGATCACGATCTCGAGCGCGTACGTCTTGAAGAGCTGCGTCGTGCGTAAAACGCCGACCGGCAGCAGCGGGTTGTCGGCGCCGAACTCATAGGCGACGAACGCGGCGAGTATCCCGATCCCGCCGATTCCAACGGTCAGCCGCATCTCGATGAGGCCCTCGGTCACTGCGAGCAAGCCGACGCAGAGCAGCGTCAATCCAACGAGATCGAGACGGCGTTTGCGCTGCGGAATCGCAACCGGCAGGTCTCGCATCGCCATCCAGAAGACGACGGCCGCGAGCGGAACGTTCGCGACGAAGATGTAGCGCCACGACACGTAGTGCGTGACGAGACCGCCGAGGCTGGGACCGATGACCGCCGCCAAGCCCCACGTCGCGGCGACGATGCCCAGCGCAGCGCCGCGCCGCTCCGCCGGAACGACGTCACCGATGGCAGCCGTAGCGACGGGAAAGATGCCGCCCGCACCGAGCGCCTGAATTCCGCGTGCCGCGAGAAAGACGCCGTAGTTTGGCGCGAGGATTGCGACGATGCTTCCGGCGGCGAAGAGCGAGATGCAGGCGAGATAGACCGGGCGACGGCCAAAACGATCGGCCATTGCGCTCGCCACCGCGATCGAGACCACCGTTACGAGCAAGTAAAGGGTGAAGACCCAGGCTAAGTCGCCGCTCTCGACGTTGAAGGCGCGGCCGAGCGCCGGCAAAGCTGGAGAGAGCACGCTCAAGTCGAGCGCGCCGGCAAAGACGCCGAGCGAGAGCGTCCAGAGCAGCCGGCTCATCGCGGCTCCACTAGACGACCCTGTCGATCACCATCACCGCACACATCAAGGCGAGATACACGAGCGAGAAGCGGAAGAGTTTTCGCGCTGCGATCGTTCCATTGCGCTCGCGCCACGTTCGCCACGCATCGAGTACGAAGATGCCGCCGAGAACGGCGGCCGCACCGAAGTAAAGCGCGCCCATCACGTGCAGGGGGTAAAGCGCGAGCGACGCCGCGACGAGCAAAAGACTGTAGTATACGATCTCGCGCTTGGTTCGTTCTCGTCCGCAGACGTTTGGAAGCATCGGAACGTTCGCCTTGCTATAGTCGGTCTCGGTCATCAGAGCGAGCGACCAAAAATGCGGCGGCGTCCAAAGAAAGATCAGCGCGAAAAGCCCTAATGCGGGGCCGCCGATGTGGTTGGTGACGGCGGCCCAGCCGACCAGCGGCGGCACCGAGCCGGCGGCTCCGCCGATCACAATGTTGAGCGGCGTGATGCGTTTGAGCCACATCGTGTAGATTCCGACGTAGTAGACGTTTCCCGCCAGGGAGAGCCAGGCAGCCAGCGGATCGACGAAGACGTAGAAAAGTGCGAACGACAATGCGCCGGCTAAGATAGCGTAGACCGTAGCCGCCCGCCGGGAGATTCGCCCGGCGGGAATCGGCCGGTCTTGCGTGCGCTTCATCACGCGATCGATGTCGGCATCCCAGACGCAGTTGAACGCCCCGGCCGATGCGGCGGCCAGCGCTCCGGCCAACAACGTCCAAAAGACCAGCAGCAGCGACGGCAAGCCCCGCGCGGCCATCACCATCGAGGCGGCGGTCGTAACCAGCAGCAACATGATGATGCGCGGTTTCGAAAGCTCGTAGTAATCGCGTACGCGCGCCAGTGCGCTCAACGTCCGGACCCGCCTGACCCCAACTCGCGCGCGGCCTGCGGCACCGCGGTGTCCATCAATGCAAAGACGGTCGCAACGAAGAATGCCAAGAAGAGGAGCGCGGCGTTGACCGCGTGCGCCTCGCGCAGGTCGACCGGCAAGCGTAGCGCTACGTTGAGCAAACCCAACAGGATTTGAATGGAAACGAGCACGACGCCCGTCGCGACGGCGGCGCGAACCCGAATAGGGGCGGGACGCGCCCACGCGACGCCGAGTGCGGCGGCCGCGCCGGCGAGCGTGACGCCCGCCGCGACACGATGCACCATCTGCACGAACTGGCCCGTCGTGTAGACGACGACGTTGCCGGCGCAGCCGGGGATCGAGAGACAGGCGAGGCCGGCGCCGCTGGAGCTCACGTACGCCCCGACGCACATCGTCGCGAACGCGAGCGCCGCGGTCGTCCCGACCGTGACCAGCAGGTACGGCGAGGAGCGCTCGAAGGGTGTGCCGGAAGTCTCTGCGGCTCCCTGCGAGGCCCCTGCGAAGACGGCCATTGCCGTCAGCGACGCGATGAAGGCCATAGCCGTGGCCCAGTGCAGGACCACTGAGGAAGGCGAGTTTCCGAGGCGCACCGTTTCGGCACCGAGGACCACTTGAAGCGCGAAAAGGGTGACGATCACGACGACGGTTGGGCCCACGAAAGCGAAACGCCGCCGTTGCGGCCAGGCAACGGCGATCAGGGCGATCGTGAGGGGCGCCACGAGGAACGCGAGCAGCCGGTGCAGCCACTCCCATAGCGTCCCGTCGGTCATTGCCGGAATCAGGTGTCCGTTGCAGAGCGGCCAATCGGGGCACGTGAGCCCGGCCCCGTTGATACGCGTCCAGCTCCCGAGCACGATGGTCATCAAGGCGACGGCATCGGCGGCGAGCGCGAGGCGCAGGAGTCGTTTCATCCGATCCCCAGCGTAGCCCGATTCGAGTCCGGGCGGCAATGACAAATGAACGGCTCGGGCGAAGCGGTCGGCCGTGAAGCGCTGCTTGACCCTGGCCGGTCTAGCCTTGGGGCTCATCGTGCTGGTCGGATGTCGCGAGGTGCGCGTAAAAACGCTTGCAACGGGCACCACCACCGTCTTAGGAGGCAACCAAATCACTATAGTACGCGATGAGGTCGCCCTGAGCAAGCTCGGCATCCGTGCGCCCGTTCACTTCAAAGGCGAGTTCGGCGTCGCGCTTTTAATAGGCCCGCACGACCGAACCGGTTATAAGCAAATCGTTGAATCGATCAGCGCCAATCCCCAGCGCGTGCGCGTCGTAGCGTTCGAACAGGCGCCTGCCGACGCCGGCGAGCCATCGGCGCCGTACCGCACATTTACGCTCTGGATCGTTCCGAACTCGGTCTATCGTCGAGGCGTTCGAGTGGAAGTCGTAACGCCGAGCGATGCTCCGATCGCAACGACCTACTTGCCATAGGGTAGCCGTGCTCTCTCCGAAAGAACAATCATCCTCAGATTTAGACGCGCTCGAGCAGCTGGCGGTACGCGTCGACCGGCTCGGCATCGTGACGATGCCGGACGGAACCCCGGACGAGGCCGGGGGCATCCTGAATCCGGCAGCGGCGCGAGCGCCCGGCGGCGAGTTGTTGCTCTACCCTCGCTGCGTTGCTGACGGAAACATTTCGCGGGTTGGAACGATGCGGACGCAACAGAAAGCCGACGGGTTTCGCTGCGAGCGGCTCGATTTTGCGCTGCAGCCGGAGGCCTCGTACGAACTGAGACCACGTCCCGGATTCGGATGCGAGGATCCTCGCGTAACGTACGTTCCTGTGCTCGAGGCGTACCTGATGGCATACACCGCGTTCGGGCCCGACGGCCCGCGCATCGCGGTCGCGCTCTCGAAGGATGCGTATCACTGGGAGCGTCTCGGCCCGGTACGTTTCGCGGGCTCTGCAAACGTCGTGGGCGACGACAAGGACGCCGCCTTCTTTCCCGAGCCGGTGCTTTCGCCCGAGGGCCGCAAGTCGCTGGCATTCTATCACCGGCCCATGCTCCATCTTTCAAGCGTCGACGGACGCGCCGCAATTCCGATGATCGAGCGCATGCCGTTTGAGGATCGTGAATCGATTCGCATCGGGTACGTGCCGCTCGCACCAGTCTTGAAGAACCGCAAGAATCTTTGCAGCGTCGCGGAGAGCCGCCAAGTTCTCTCTCCCGACGCGGCGTGGGGCTCGATCAAGATCGGCGCGGGCACGCCGCCGGTCAAGATCGCGTTCGACGGCAGGGAGATGTGGCTTGCGCTCTTCCACGGGGTCGACTCGGTTGGGAACGGCGCGCGGAAGCCTTCGCTGCAGTACCGGGCCGGGATCGTGCTGCACGATCTCGAGCGTCCCGACAAGATCCTGTATCGCTCGCCCAAACCAATTCTCGCGCCGGAGATGAAGGAAGAACGCAAAGGCATCGTCGACAACGTCGTTTTTCCGACCGGGCTCGATCCTCGTGCCGACCTCGGCGAGCGCGTCTACGACATCTATTACGGCATGAGCGACTATGCAATCGGTGCCGCGCGGATGACGATTGAAACGCCGAAAGCGTGAACGAGGCCGGTGCTCAAATACCTCGCGATCTCGACGGTCATCGTTTTGGGCGTCGCCATTGGCGTGGCCGCTTGGGTGAATCGCGATTTAATTCGCATCAAGATTGCATCGGTCTACGCAAGGGCAGTGCCCAAACCCGCCGCTCCGCCGCACTCCGGCGGCGGTCGCGCGCCCGGCTTCGCCGGCGACGCGCCCTGGGCGCTCTCGGCGCTGCCCGAGTGTCTGTCGCAGGTCTCGATGTCGAGCGGTTCGGCGCGCTACGTCCGGGCACGTATTCCCTCCGGTGCGGTGCGGGTCGACGCTCCGGCACGCTTGACCTATGGCGATTGCACGATCGCGATTACGGGAAACGCCGCACTCGTATCCCGGGGTGCCGACCGGTTTACGATACCCCCCAGCGTCGAGTTCTACCGGGCGGCAGGGTTGCTTGCGGTGATGCGCGAGAGTGAAGGCAACGTGGAACTCCGCGTCTATCGACCCGTACGGCCATGAGTGAGAACGAGACGATTGCAGAGCAGGTTCGCAAGCGGAGAAGCTTTGCGATCATCTCGCATCCGGACGCCGGCAAGACGACGCTCACCGAGAAGCTCTTGCTTTACGGCGGTGCGATTCACGTCGCCGGGCAGGTCTCGGCGCGCAAGCGTCAGCGCCAAGCGACCAGCGACTGGATGGCGCTGGAGCGCGAGCGCGGCATCTCGATCACCTCCACGGTGCTTCAGTTTGATTATGGCGGCTACACGCTCAACCTGCTCGATACGCCCGGTCACCAAGACTTCGGAGAAGATACGTATCGCACGCTCTTGGCCGCCGACAGCGCGGTCATGCTCATCGACGCAGCCAAGGGTGTGGAGCCGCAAACGAAAAAACTGTTCGCGATTTGCGCCGAGCGCGGCATCCCGCTCTTTACCTTCATGAACAAGCTCGATCGTCCGAGCCGCGATCCGCTCGAGCTGCTCGACGAGTTGGAGAGCGTGCTGGGCATCGGCGCGTTTCCGATGAACTGGCCGCTCGGAAACGGCGAGAGTTTCCGCGGCGTGTACGACCGGCAAACCAAAGCGGTGCACCTCTTCGAACGCGCCGCGCACGGCGCGACGCGCGCCACGGTCTCCGTAACGGACGGGAGCGACCCCGCCCTGCGCGCGCTGGTAGACGAACATTCCTATCGGGAGTTTCGCGAGGCGATCGAGCTCTTGGACGGCGCGGGCGAGCGTTTCGACCGTGACGCCATGCTGCGCGGTGCCACGACTCCGGTCTTTTTCGGCAGCGCCGTAACGAACTTCGGCGTCGGCCTCTTTCTCGACGAGTTCGTGCAGATGGCCCCGGCGCCCGTGGCGAGGGCCGGCATCGATCCGGACGGCGGCGATTTTACGGGGTTCGTTTTCAAGATTCAGGCGAACATGGATCCGCGGCATCGCGATCGCGTCGCTTTCGTGCGCGTCTGTTCGGGAGAGTTCGCCCGCGACATGACCGTACGAAACGCGCGCACCGGAAATGCCGTGCGGCTTTCGCGCGCGATGCGGCTCTTCGCCGACGACCGGGAGTCCCTCGACGTCGCGTATGCCGGCGACGTCGTCGGGCTCGTAAATCCGGGCGCTTTTGCCATCGGCGATACTCTGTACGAAGGGGCGCCCGTTGCCTTTCCTCCGATCCCGGCCTTTGCGCCGGAACATTTCGCCTCGATGCGGAGTATCGACGTCTCGGGTTACAAATCGTTCGGCAAAGGCATATCGCAGTTGCGGGAAGAGGGGGCCGTGCAAGTCTTTTA
Source organism: Candidatus Cybelea sp. (assembly GCA_036264815.1). Classification (GTDB taxonomy): domain Bacteria; phylum Vulcanimicrobiota; class Vulcanimicrobiia; order Vulcanimicrobiales; family Vulcanimicrobiaceae; genus Cybelea. Next base: position 4,852 of record DATAQH010000189.1, on the reverse strand, counting down.
TCCATGGGGAACGCCGCGCACCGAACCGATCGTCGGAGCGGTCGGCGAGCTGCAGGTCGAAGTTGCGAAGTATCGTTTGGAATCGGAGTACGGCGTGAAGACGATCGTCTCGACGCTGCCGTACGCGCTTGCGCTCTACGTCGACGGGGAGCGCGAAGACCTCGCCGGCGTCCGCCTTCCGTCGAACGCCAAGCTTGTCGAAGACTGGAATGGGCGCGCGGCGGCCCTATTCGAAAGCGAGTGGAGCGTCCGGCTGGGACGGGAGTGGAATCCAAACCTGCGCTTCACCGCATTCTCCGCGCAGAACGGTACGGAGGCACTGGCGTCGTGAGGCTCGTTCGCGCGCTCGTAGCCATAGCCGCGGCCGGGGTGTTGGCGGCCTGTTCGTTCCAGAACGGCAACGAGCGGGAGGCCGATAAAATCACGAAGGCCGTGATCGGCAACGACCTGCGGCCCGTTCAGGACGATATCGCCAAAGGCGTAGGCATCACCCGCGTCAAGATCGCGCAATGGTCCGACGAGCTCAACGATCAAGGAAAGCTGCTCTCGGTCAAGGAGACGACGGCCGGCTGCGAGCCCGGCTGGCATTGCTTCGACGTGAAGTTTGCCAAGCGCGCCTACGTCGAGCGCATGCGCTTCGACGAGAACCACAAGGTCGTTAACTGGGACTTCCACATGGCGCCCCAGTGACGTTGACCGCCCGCGTTACGATCGAAAACGTCCGGGACGCGGCGCAGCGGCTTGCGGGCGTCGCGCATCGTACTCCGGTCCTTCATTCTCGAAGTCTCGACGATGCGTGCGGCGCGCGCCTCTTCGTCAAGTGCGAAAACCTGCAGCGTATGGGCGCCTTCAAGTTTCGCGGTGCGTACAATTTCCTGGCGTCGCTGCCGCCGTCGCAGCGGGAGCGCGGCGTCGTGGCGTTCTCCAGCGGCAACCACGCGCAGGGGGTCGCCTTGGCTGCGCGGCTTTTCGGCGTACCCGCAACGATTGTCATGCCGACCGACGCGCCGGCCGTCAAGCTGGCGGCAACCCAGGGATATGGCGCCGAAGTCGTTCACTACGAACGCGAGAGTTCGCATCGTGAAGAGATCGCGCAGGGGTTGGCGCGGGAGCGCAATGCTACGCTCGTGCCTCCGTTCGACGACGAACGAATCGTCGCCGGCGCCGGCACCGCCGCGCTGGAGCTCATCGAGGAGATTGGGGGGCTCGACGCGATCGTCGTGCCGCTCGGGGGCGGCGGCTTACTCTCGGGAACGGCGATCGCCGCGCACGCGGTTAATCCGGCGATCGCGCTCTACGGGGTCGAGCCGGAAGCCGGAGACGACTTCGTACGTTCGCTGAACGAGGGGCGCCGCGTCTCGATCGGCGTTCCGAAAACGATTGCCGACGGATTGCAGACGACTGCGCCGGGCGATCTCACGTTCGAGATCGTCCGCGAGCACGTCCGTGGGGTCGTCACCGTCAGCGACGACGAGCTCCGCGACGCCATGCGCTTCATGTTCGAGCGGATGAAGGTTGTGGTAGAGCCCAGCGGTGCAGCGGCTCTGGCTGCGTTGCTCGTGCGGCGCATACCAGAGCTTGCAAATAAGCGCGTCGGTGCCGTGATCAGCGGCGGGAACATCGATCCGAGCCGCTACGCGGCGCTGCTTACATCGAAGACGGTGTAACGATCTCGCCGCACGAGACGTAGGTACCGAGATCGGACGTGCTCTTGTGCACGTTGATCGCATACTTGCCCGCGAGCAGCTTGTCGATCGTTACCCCCTTGACCGTCGAGGTCGCGTTGCCGCTGACGACGCTGGTGAGCGGATAGACGACGCCGCCGAGCTTCGCGCAGGTTCCGTCGTGAATGTGTGCCGGCTGCGGTCCCGCGGGACCGTTGGGAATGCTGACGACAACGGTGACGCCGTCGGGAGTCTGCGTGAGCGTTGCGGTTCCGTTCTCGCCCGATCCGTTCTGAGCTTTCAAGGTGACGGTCAGGGTGTTTGTCGCCGCGGAGCTGGAAGCGATGCAGCCCGCCGCGAAGGCCACGCATGCCGCGAACATCATAATTCTCTTCATCTGCGGGCGGTTCTGCGTTCGAGCGGGCTACCCTCGCTTCGCTAAGGCGCCGAGCGGGCTCGCTCGAGCGCGCTCAGCCGGCCTTCGAGCGTCGTGACCGCCGCGGTCGCCTGCGAGGTCGGCGGCGAATCGGAGCCGTCGACGACGTCGAGCAAGGATGCGGCCAATTCGTTGATGCGCTCGTATGCCGGCTCGCGGGCCTTGCTCGCGCGGGCTTCGCCCGCAAAGCTGCGATTCAGCAGCGACGTCAGACGCCGTGAGAGGGAATACTGCATCGCCAGCGCTTCGCGCGAGATCGAAACGCGCGGATCCATCAGTACGGCGAGCCGCTGTTCGGAGATCTTTCCGTCGACCGAGAGCCGCACGACGTAGGTACCCGGCGCCACGAGCGGCCCCTGTGGCGTACGCGGTGTGTCGTGTGGAACCGCCGAGATCGGCAGATCCTGCGCGGTCGACCGCGGCGCCGTTTCGCGCAGATCCCAAACGAAGCGATGCATTCCCGCTGAGGTCGCCGGGCGGACGAAGGGACGCTCCCAATAGACAGGCTTGTCGAGATGGGGGATCGGAGCGGGCGCGGCGTCGTCGCTCGAATAGCGGCGTTCGAGGCGTCCCTCCGTGTCGTAGAACGAGAGCACGACGCGGTTTGCCGGCGACGCGAGCGCGTAATCGACGATCGCACCGTCTGGAGGATTCTGGCCGGCCGGCTCCTCCGGCGGCAACGGAGTGTCGGTATTCGTACTGCGGCGGACGCGATACGCGTGCTCGGGGACGAAGAGGTGCGGTGCCGCTGCGCCCCCGGCGAGTTCGCGCAGCGGTTCCACGTCGTCGAGGATCCAAAAGCCCCGGCCGTGTGTCGCGACGACGACGTCGTTATCGTGCACGACGAGATCGCGTATCGAAGTGTGCGGCAGATTCTGTTGCAGCGATTGCCAGCGTATTCCACCGTCGAAAGAAACGTACACCCCGTTTTCGGTCGCCGCGTAGAGGAGGCCGCGCACGATGGGATCTTCGCGTACGGCATTAACCGGCTGTTGCGGAAGGCCCGCGACGCTGCGCTCCCAGCGCGTGCCGCCGTCGTGGGTAATGTAGACGTATGGCCGGAGATCGTCTAAGCGAAAGCGATTGACGGCCACGAACGCCGTCTCGTCGTCGAATCGTGAGGCGTCGATCTGCGAAACCTTGCTCCACGGCGTCAGCTCCGGGGGCGTAATATTTTTCCAGCGCGGCTGCGCCGAGCCCGTCGAGGCATTGCGCGTAATCCAAATCTGCCCGTCGTCGGTGCCGGCCCAGATCGTTCCGGAGTGCACGTAAGAAGGGGCGATCGAATAGACGACGCCGCGGTGCGCGCCGCCTTCCGGATCGTCTTGTTCGAACGAACCGAGCACCGAAGGGACCCCCGGGTGGGCCCTCGTTAGATCGGGGCTGATCGCGCGCCAGTTCTGGCCGCCGTCGCGGCTTGCGAAGACGACGTTTGCGCCAAAGTAGAGACGATGCCGGTCGAAGCGGTCGAAGGCGATCGGCTCGGTTCGGACGACTCGATATTCTTTGGAGGGCAACGCAATCGGTGAGACTTGCTGCGTTTGATCGGTGCGCTCGTCGTGCTTTTCGACCTTTCCGCCAAACGTAACCCCGGGATGCTGCGGGTCGGGAACGACGTAACCGTACTCTTGCGCGCCGGCCGTGTGCCAGTCGCGCTCGGTGATCCTTCCCCAGTCTCCGCGGCTGACGACGCAGGCCGAGCCGCTTTCCTGCTGTCCCCCGCAGACCCAATACGGGAACCGATCGTCGGCGTTCACGTGATACATCTGCGCGGTCGGCTGATTGTACCAAGAGCTCCACGTCGCGCCGCCATCGACGCTGATCGTCGCGCCCTGGTCGCTCGCGAGCGCGACGATTTCGGGATTGTGAGGATTGATCCACACGTTGTGGTAGTCGTCGCCGCCGGGTGCGCCTTTGATCGGGGCCAGCGTCTTCCCGCCGTCGGTCGAGCGGTACGTCGACGTGTTCGTTAAGTAGACGGTGAGCGCGTTGCGCGGATCGACGGCCAGCGAAACGAGGTCGTCGCCGCGCTGCGCGATCTCATCCTCACGATTGACGAGGACGAAGTGCGCGCCGCCGTCATCGCTGCGGTAAAGCGCCCCCGCTTCGTCGCCTTTGTTCTCGGCGTCGGCATACGCGTAGACGACGTTGGAGTCGCTGGGCGCGACCGCGATTTCGGCGCGGCCCATGCGTGCCGGCAGCCCCGTTGTCAGCTGCGTCCAATTCGTGCCGCCGTCCATCGACTTGAAGATGCCGCCTCCGGGGATTTCAAACGAGGCGCCGATCTCCCACGGCGCCTGACGCGCCGGCCAGAGCGTCGCGTAGACGATTTTTGAGTCGTTGGGGTCGAGCACGACGTCGAATGCGCCGGCGTCCTCGTTCTTGTAGAGCACTCGGGTGAACGTCGCGCCGCCGTCGAGCGAACGGTAGAGGCCGCGTTCCTCGTTGGGCCCGTACGGATGTCCGAGCACCGCAACGAAGAGGCGATTGGGATCTTTGGGATCGACAGCCATCGAGGCGATCTGCTGTCCGTCGCGTAAGCCGAGGTGCGTCCACGTTGCGCCGCCATCGGTCGATTTGTAGATTCCGTCGCCGACGGCGAGATCGGGGCGCTGTAATCCTTCGCCGCTGCCGGCGTAGACAATGTTGGGGTTGCTCGGCGCGACTGCGATCGCACCGATCGAACCGGTCGGCTCACGATCGAAGATCGGAGTCCAGGTGCGTCCCGCGTCGGGGCTCTTCCAAATGCCGC
>DATAQH010000181.1:0-6279 GCA_036264815.1 Candidatus Cybelea sp. | reverse complement strand
CCGCGAGCATGCTTCATATTTGAAGCGAGTGATCCTCACGGCCGACGATTTTGGAGCCGCGCCGGAGGTCAATGAAGCCGTGGAGCGAGCGCATCGCAACGGCGTCCTGCGTGCCGCGAGCCTGATGGTCGGCGCGCCGGCCCGCGTCGATGCGGTCGAGCGTGCGCGCACGATGCCGAGCCTTGCGGTGGGCCTTCACGTCGTCCTCGTTCACGGGCGCCCGGTCTTGCCGGCGAGCCAAATACCCGATCTCGTCGACGAACGCGGCGACTTTCAGACCGAACTTTTCAAGGCAGGTATTCGCTTTTTCTTTCGTCCCGGAATACGCGCGCAGCTTGCGGCGGAGATTCGCGCGCAGTTCGAACGGTTCGCGCAGACGGGCCTTAGGCTCGACCACGCCGACGCCCAATCGCACATGCACGTTCACCCGACGATCTTCGGTCTGATCGTTCGCATCGGCCGGGAATACGGGCTGCGCGCGATTCGCATTCCGCGCGAGCCGGGCGGTCGTACGCGCAGCATCGCCCCATGGCTGGCGCTGATGCGAGCGAGGGCGGCGCGAGCCGGGCTTCTCTGTAACGATTACGCGTTCGGCGTGACCGAGGCAGGGGGCCTGACCGAAGCGCGGGTCTTGCAGATTCTCCGCGAGCTGCCCGACGGAGTCACGGAGATCTTCTTTCACCCGGCGGTTGGGGCGTTTGCCGCCGCCGACGCCGGGACGGAAAGCTTCCAATGGTCGGGGGAGCTGGCGGCGCTGCAGAGCCCAGTGGTGCGTTCGGCCATCGAACGCGATGAAATCGAGAGCCTCACCTACGGCGAACTGACGTGCTAGGCTTCATCTTTTTGCCGGCCACGGGAATCGCGGCCTTCTACCTCGCGACCGCGTGCCGCCGCCTGATCGCGTTCTCGCGGCGTCCGCTAACGCTTTCTTCCGAATTTCTCCCCAGTTTTACCGTTCTGAAGCCGATCGCCGGGCTGGAGCCGGATCTCCAGGAGAACCTCGCCTCGTTCTGCGATCAGGACTATCCAGGATTTTACGAGGTCGTCTTCTGCCTGCGCGCAGAGAATGACCCGGCGTTGGAGGTCGTGGAGCGCATCATGCGCGAATTCCCAAACTGCCACGCGCAAATCGCGCTCGGTGAGAACGCCGATTTGATGAACCCCAAAATCGCAAATATTGCGAAGCCGGGCGTCGCCGCACGGAGCGACGTCATCGTCATCGCCGACAGCGATATACGCGTCGGGCGTGACTATTTGCGCGCCCTCGCTTCGTCCTTCGAAGGTGCGAAGGTTGGGGCGGTCACCTGCCTCTACTCGGGGAGTCCGAACGATACCATCGCCTCGCGGCTGGGGGCGCTTGGAATCGACGACGGCTTCGCCCCGTCGGTACTCGTGGCACTCGTTATCGGGGAGCTGCGCTTCTGCTTGGGCGCAACCATGGCCGTCCGCCGCAGTGTACTCGAAGCGCTTGGCGGCCTGGCCGCCCTCGGTCACACCTTTGCCGACGACCACGAGCTGGGCCAGTTGGTGACGAAGCACGGCTATGGGGTCGAGCTCTCGCGTTACGTCGTCACGACGACGATTGCGGAAACGAGGGTATTCGGGCTCCTCTCGCACGAACTGCGCTTGGCGCGCAACGACTTCGAGATCGCCCGCGGCGGCTATCTCTTCTCGTTCCTGGTCTACGGGCTGCCGCTGGCGCTCGTCTATCTGGCGGTCACGCTCGATACGGCGATCGGTTTGCCGTTGCTCGCCGCGATCGTCTTGCTGCGCGTCGCACTGCACTACCTCGCGCGTTACGCGCTGGGCGTCAAGAGCCGCGACGACGTCTTGCTGATCCCGCTGCGCGATTTCTTGAGCTTGGGCGTCTGGGCGGCAAGCATCTTCGGCCGCCGGCGGAGTTTTCGATGAATATCGTCGTTCCGATCGTCATCGTCGGCGGCGTCGCCGTCTGCTGGCAAGTCTTCGCTCAGACTAGAGAGGTTCCGTGGCCGTTCCGGATTCTGCTAATCGTTCTCTACGGACTGCTCGTCGTCGCGTGGTCGATCGGCGCGTACGTCCATACCGGTCCCATCGCCGTTGTGATCTTCATTCTCGGCTTCATCTTCGTGCTCGGCCTCGGGATGATTTCAAGCTCTCCCAAGCGATAGCGGCTTAGCCCTTCGAGGTTGGGCTCGGGCTTGGACTCGGCATTGGAACGGGTGACGCACTCGCGAGCGCTTTCGTTCCGATCGTTTGAAGGTCGACGTTGTTCGTCGCCAAAATCGTCCCTTGAACGCGCTGCAGCTCGACGACTGCCTTATTTAAATCGGTCTGTGCCTGCAGCTCGCGGCCGCGAGCTTGCGCGAGTTCGGTCTGCCGCTGCAGGACGAGAAACGTCGTCGACTCCCCGGCATGGAACTTGCGAACCTCACTGGCATAGACCGACTCGGCCGATTCTCGCGAGATACGTGCTGCGTAAAGGCGGGAAAGCGCCGATTGATAGGCCTGTAACCCGTTGCGCGCCTCGACGGCGATCCGTTCCTGAACGCCTTGTATGCCGACCGCGGCTTGGTACTGCTCTTGTTTTGCTGCCTGTTTGAGTCCCCGTGCAAAGTCGTTCTGCAGCGGGAAGTTCACCGACAGCGCGACGTTAAAGGTAGGGTAACGAAAGGCCCACATATTGGCGGTGGCCTTGCCCATCTTTCCTTGCGTTTCCGGGGGCGGCGTCGGGCACCCGTTCGGAAGAAAGCTGCACGAATCGTTAATGATCCCTGGGACCGGCGCAAGAACGCCTGCAAAACCGTTGCTCTCCAATTGGACCTGAAGATTGGCCTGCGGCAACATTTGGTTCTTTGCGTACGCGTGATCCAGATCGGCCTGCCGGCGGCGATCCTGCGCGGCACGCATCTCGGGACGATTCTCTTGGCCCAACTCAATGATTTGAGAAAGATCGCCCGCGGACGGTAACTGCTGTGCGGGCGACGACGGAACTAGATTTGCGTACCAAATTTGGTCCTTGGGATCGGCTAGGATCAGTCCCTTAAGGTGGTTCTGCGTCTCGGCTACCGTCCGCAGTGCGGAGAAGACCGCGTCCTGAGAGTTTGCGACCTGCGTTTGCACCTCGGTGGCTTCGACCGGAGCGGCGGCGCCTTTGCGAGCAAGGTCAATGACGCTGTGTTCTTGCGCTATTGCCTCCCGCAACGCCTCTTCCTGAATGGCGACGTTGCGCCAAGCCGCGACCAAATCCCAATAGGCATCCTCAACCTCATTGATGAGGTTCGAGGTGTCGACCAGCGTCTGCGCGGCGGCCGCATCTGCATTGATCAGCGACAACTTCAGCTGGCGCTTCGCGGCGTTCATCCCAAGATCTTTAAGCAGGGGCTGCGAAACCGTAAGATTCAGAGAGGATTGATAATAGGGGTTGAACGTGTCAACTATCGTGTTATTGTAAGTGCGCGTCCGCGTGATGCCCGCACTCCACAGCATGCCGTTGACGGTTTGCCCTTGGACCCCGCCCGCAACGCTGTACTGGTGCTGCAGAATGTCGCCGGGACCATTCGTGCCGCACGTATGGTACGTTCCGAAGAAAAAACACTGATAGTAGCCGAAACCTCCCGGGCCGGCAAAGAAGAGATTCTCGGGCGGCTGGTCCGAAAAATTCGAAGAAGGCTGGAGATGGAGCGCAACGTCGAACGCGCCCTTTGTCTGCGCGATAACATACCGCGCGACCTTGTAATTCGCGGCCGAGACGGCGAGATTCGGATTCTGCAGCAGCGCCAACCCGACGGCGTCCTGCAGCGTTAGGGAGACGAACGGTTTCTCGGCGACGCCCACGATCTCGGCGCTCGGCTGCACCGCAGGCGCTCGATAGCCGGGGGCAACGGCGGGCGGCGTCGTCTGCGCCGACGTGCTGACCATCGGCAGCGTGGCGACGACGACCGCCACACCCGCGATCAGTACGGGAAGCTTGGGTGCTTTCACGCGTAGGCGATCCTATTTCTGCGGCAAGGCCTGCGTGCCGAGCGTTTGGAGATTCACCCCGTTGATCCTAAACGTCGTGCCTTCGACGCGCTGAAGCTCGGCAATCGACTCGTTGAGCTGCGTCTGGGCGCGCAGCTCGAGCCCTCGCGCTTGCGCCAGCTGCACCTGCCGCTGCAACACCAGGAACGTCGTTGACTCGCCGTTGTGGAACTTGCGGACCTCGCTCGCGTAAACGGCTTCGGCCGATTCGCGCGCGCTACGCGCCGCCGATAGTCGGCTCAGCGACGACTGATAGCTTTGCAGCCCGTTGCGCGCTTCCACGGCGATCCGCTCTTCGACACCTTGAAGAAGCAGCGCCGCTTGCCGGATCTCCTCCCCGGCCGCGCCCTGCAAACCACGGGCATACCGGTTTTGGATCGGATAGTTCACGACCAGCGCGATGTTGAACGTGGGGAAAGCGCCGGCCCACATATTGTGATAGGCGAAGGCCATTTTGCCCTGCGTGTTGGGGGGCGGGGTTGGACACGCCGGAAGGAGTTGCGCCGTACAGGTCCCCAGCAAGAAGGCTGGGGTCGGCGTCAAGATCCCGGCAAACCCATTGCTGAGGTAAAGCGCTTGAACGTCGGCTTGCGGCAGCATTTGGTTCTTCGCGTACGCGCGATCGAGATCGGCCTGCAGGCGCTTGTCTTCGGCCTGACGATACTCCGGCCGATTGGCTCGAGCCTCGCCCTGAATCGTTGCAAGGTCGTTCGCGCTCGGAGCTTGGGCGACTGACGAGGACGGTACCAAGTTTGCCTGCCAGATCGGGTCGGCTGGATCGGCGACGATGAGGCTCTTGAGCTGATTCTGTAATAACGAGACCGTCTGGAGTGCCGAGAAGACGTCGTCCTGGAACGTCGCGACCTGCGTCTGCGACTCGACGACGGCAATCGGCGCGACCGCACCTCGTTTCGCAAGCCGAGTCGCGCTCTCTCGCTGCAGCACGGCCTGATGTAACGCCTCCTCTTGGATCGCGACGTTGCGCCAGGCGGCGACGAGGTTCCAATAGGCGTCCTCCACCTGCGAAATCGTGTTCGACGAGTCGATCAGCGCCTGCGCGGAACTGGCGTCGGCATTGATGAACGAGAGCTTCAGCAGGCGTTTGCCGGCGTTCATGCCGGCGTTTTTCAGGAGAGGTTGCGTCACGCCGAGATTCAGCGTCGCGAGATAATAGGGGTTATATTCGTCAAAGATCGTGTTGTTATAGGTACGCTGCTGTTGGATTCCAGCTTGATAAGTCGTACCGTTTTCAGTCTGACCGCCGACACCGTATTGAAACGTCGATTGATGTTGAATCACGTCTCCGGGCCCGGTCGTGAACTCGGGACCGGGTGTGTATTTGCCGGCCTCGCCGGGCCCGGCTTCAAAGAGATTCTCCGGCGGCGTTACCGAGTAGCTCGACGAAGGTTCCAAGTGGAGCTGAACGTCGTATTGACCCTTCGCCTGGGTGATCTGGTAACGTGCGACCTTCACGTTCGACGCCGAGACCGCGAGGTTGGGATTCTTGAGCAGCGACATCGCAATCGCATCCTGCAGCGAAATATTGACGAGCCTCGACTGCGTGACGCCGACGATCAGCGCCGCGCTGGGCGCAACCTGCGGCGCCGCGTATCCGGGCGCAACGCTCGGCACGACGGGCATCGCCACGGTCGGCATCGCAGTCGGAATTGTCGCGCGGGCCGGCAGCGCGTCGTCGGGTTCGGCGGATATCCGCTGCACCGGCACGACGGCCGCAACCAGCGCGGCCAGCGCGATTCCCGCAGAAAGCGTGCGAGTTCTAAGCATTGTCATTCCTCTATGGCCACGCCGATGCGCGGCCTTCTCAGCAAGAAAACCAAGGGCATGAGTCCGATCGTAATCACCGCGACCCAGCGTGACGTATCGGCATACGACTGCACCGCCGATTGCGCCGAGACCAGGATGCGCAGACGATCCATCGAGGCGATGTTGTGCAGCCCGCCCTGCAGCTGCACGTACCGCGCGGTCGGCAGGCGATCGAGGGTTTGCGTGCTCGCGAGCTCGGTTTGATGGATCGTAAAGCCGCGCACGAGCAGCGTGATCAGGATCGCGGCCGCGACGCTTCCCCCGATCTGGCGCGAGAGGTTGAAGAACGCGGCGGTCGCCGGGACTTCTTTATCCGGCACGCTGCCGATGACCGAGACCGAGAGCGGCACGAAAATCTGCGAGAGGCCGATGCCGCTGATGATCAGCGGCAGGATGAGCGCGTGGAAGTCCGATTCCGGAGTCGTGATGCTGCCGAGCATCCAATTGGAAATG
>DATAQH010000144.1:0-9301 GCA_036264815.1 Candidatus Cybelea sp. | reverse complement strand
GCGTTGGTTCGAATCCAGCCACCCCAGCACTACCGTCAGCTGACCTTTCGGCTCTAGGGCGGCGCGCTGACGGTGACGGCATACGGATCGATCGCGTCGTAGAGCTTCGTCTCGGGTTTGCCGCCTTTTGGATAGGGATACACTCCGATGCTCAGGGCGCTGTTTGCGAGAATCGGCGCGTAGAGCGTCCGTCTCTGACTGGTGGCTGCAATCCAAAAATCGAGAACCCCGCCGGCATCCGATAGCTTCGTGACGTGCACGCGTTTCGCCTGAGTTCCGTTCACGGCGTATTGCCAGATCGCTCCGGCCGTAGGGCTGGCGATCGCGAGATACTTGCCATCCCACTGAAGGGCCGGACTCACGTCGCCCTCGATATCCGGACTCAGCATCACGGCGTTGAGTGCGTGCTTGCCTGCCGGCATTACGTCGAGCTGATACGCGTACGAATGATTGATCCCCGACACGTAGAGGTTCCCGCGGTCGTCGTAGGCGCAGTACCAGTAGATGTACATCGACGGATCGCTGAAATATTTTGCGGCGCCCGTGGCGTGGGCATAGATCGCGAGGTTGCCGTCCGGCGAGTTTCCGCAACAATTTGCCAAGGCGAGGTTCCCCGTAACCGGATCGATAGAGCAGCCGACGGGAATATACGGATGGTCGCCCAACTCTTTGAACGCACTTTTTACGGCATGCTTATAGGCAAGGATCTCGCTGGCTTGCGATGAGACGACGTAGACGTCACCCTTGACGTAGGCGCAGAGTCCAGTGGGCTGATCGAAGCCGGTGAGCTTGCCGGCCAGCCTCCCGCTCGGGAGGTCGATCATATAGACGAGATTGTCGTTGGCGTCGCTTGCGTAGAGCAGCGTCGACTTCGCGCCGCGGTCGGGCCGGATGGTCTGGCCGAGCGCATTAGGCAACACGGCTCCCCCGGACGGTGGCGGCGCGCCGCAGGCGTTAAAAGCGAAAACGAGTGCGAAGCAAAGCAGCGGCTTTTTCATAGGAGAGAAGATTCGCCGGAGATATTTGGCTTCCGGCGATGAAGCAGACCCGATGCCAGTCCAGCCGGGGGGCGCCCTCCATCTCACCAATGGCGACGCCGCTCTCTATTTGCTCAAAAAGGCCGGAATCGCCGGCGTCCATCTCGCTTGGCACGACTCCCTGAACGTTGGTCCCGTGCCCGCCGGCCTGACGCTGGAAGAGACGAGTTCGATCCGGACGCGGTACTTGGCAGCACGCGGTTACGACAACCCGATCAAGCTGATCCACGATTTCGAGCGGCGGGACGCGCAGCTTCGGCGAGCCGGGGAGTTCGAAGAGGTCGTCCTGTGGTTCGAACACGATCTCTTCGACCAGCTGCAATTACTTCAGATACTCACCGCCCTCGATGAGCTCCGACTTCATCCGGGTCACGTGGCCGTCGTGCAGACCGATCACTACTTATCTGGTGTAACCCTCGACGAGATGCTCGCGCTCTTGCCGAAGCGCCGGACGGCGACCGAGGCGATTTTTCGCTCGGGCCGCCGCAGTTGGGAACGCTTCGTCTCCCCGACGCCCGACGGGCTTCTCGCTGCGGCGGGAGAAGACGCGATCGGATTGCCGTATTTGCGCGCCGCCCTGCGGCGCATGTGCGAGGAGTATCCGTCGACGCGCGACGGCCTTTCGCGCTCGCAGCGCCAGGCGCTCTACGCAATCGCGCAGGGACCGGCGACAGACGACGAACTCTTTACACGCTCCCAAGCTCGCGAAGAAGCGACGTTTATGAGCAAGCGCGCGTTTGCAATGCTGCTCGACGATCTGCGCGCCGGAGAAGGCGCGCTCTTCGAGGGCGAGGGCCCGACGGTTACGTTGACCGCCTTGGGGCGCCGCGTGCTCGCGGGTGATGCGGATTGGCTCGCGGAGCACGCGATCGATCGCTGGATCGGCGGCGTTCACCTCGTGCCCGGCAGCATTATTCGCTGGGACGACGAGGCGGCGCGCTTCGTGTGAGGATCCCATTGGAACGCAAGGCCAAGCCTACGCCGGGCCCGAACCCGGGACCGCTAATATGACCAATGACGAGCTCGGCATCGACCTCAAATCTGAAGACGGCGGCGAAACGCTCGTTCTTAACGTCCGCGGAAGCATGGATATTGCGACTTCTCCAACGGTGCGGACGGCGATATCGGAGGCGATCGACGGCGGCGCCACCCATCTGATCGTCGATTTGAGCCGGCTGGATTTCCTCGATTCAACGGGGCTCGGCGTCCTGATTGGCGCGCACCGCCGAACGGCCGAAAACGGGGGTTCGCTGCGTCTGGTCGTGCGCGAGGGACCGATCTCGCGCCTGCTCAACATCACGGGCTTGATCGCGGTCTTCGCCGTCTATCTATCGCTCGACGACGCGCGCCGCGACCGCGGCCGTCTCGGCGCACCGGTCTAGCCGGAGGCGTACGCCTCGTCGAGCAGCTCGACGAGATGGCGGACGACCGCGCGGTTCTTGCCGCCGAAACCTGCCGTAATTTGTAGCGCGCACCCCGGATTCGCGGTAACCACGATGCTCGCGCCGCTGCGTTCGATCGCTTCGACCTTCCGGCGCTGCAAACGCGAGGCCATCTCCGGCTGCTCGACGTTGTAGATCCCGGCGCTCCCGCAGCAGACGGCGCTCTCCTCTAACTCGACCATTCGCAGCCCCGGAATTCGCCCTAACAGGCGGCGCGGCGCTTTCGAGATGCGCTGCGCGTGAACGAGGTGGCACGGTTCCTGATAGGTCGCGGTGGCGTCGATCGCGCGTGAGGGCGTTCCCAAGTCCATGGCATCGAGGACTTCGCTGATGTCACGCACGCGCTGCGAAAAGCGCTCGGCGCGCGCTGCCCACCGCTCGTCGGCGGCAAGGAGCTCGGCGTACTCTTTGAGCGTGCTCCCGCAGCCGGCGGCATTGACGACGTAGACATCGGCCCCGCTGCGCTCGAAACTTTCGATGTTGCGCCGGGCGAGCTCGCGCGCGAAATCGGGGTCGCCATCGTGCGTGGCGAGCGCGCCGCAGCACGTTTGGCTGCGCGGCACGACGACCGAAAGACCAACACGCAGCAGCATGCGTATTGTCGCTTCATGCACGCGGCCGAACGCGACCGGCATGATGCAGCCGGCGTGCAGAAAAGCCAGGCCTGCCGGATTGGGTGCCGCGAAGCGCTGGTCGTCTGCGACGAAAAAAGAACTCGGAATTTGCGGCGCGAGCTGCACCGCGCGGCGCAGGCCGAAGAGGCCGGCCAGCGTCGTCAGATGGGTCTGTTGCGCGAAACGCACGAGACGGGCCGCCGCCTGCATCAACCGTGGGTTGCCTACGAGCCCGCGCAGCGCGAGATCGCGTATCCGGCGGCGCTTGCCGGGGGGCGTCCCCTTTTGCGAAGCGCGGCGAATCTGCGCGCGGGCCGACTCGACGAGCTGTCCGTAGCGTACCCCCGAGGGACAGACTGCCTCGCAGGCACGGCAATCCAAGCACTGGGACATCTGCTCGACGAAGCCCGGGCTGAGCAGATCGAGCCGCGCCTCCGCGACGTCCTTGATCAGACTAATTCTGCCGCGCGGTCCCGACGTTTCTGTCATAGTCTCCAGGTAGGTCGGGCAGGACGCGAGGCAAAGGCCGCAGCGAATGCAAGCGTCGTAAATCGATGCCTGCGGCTGGTCGGAGCCGCTAAAGCTCCGGAGGGAGTGCTCGGTCATGCCGGATTGGCTTTCGCTCGCACCGCGCGAGCTTTCCCGCCATCAATCGATCGCAGTAAGGACGGAGGTCGCGTGAAAAAACGAATGAAGGTTGCGGTAACCGGTGCCGCAGGACAGATCGGTTACGCTCTGCTCTTTCGCGTCGCGTCGGGCCAGATGTTCGGGCCGCAGACCGAAGTCGAGCTGCAGCTGCTCGAGCTGGAGGCGGCGCTTCCCAGCCTGGCGGGGGTCGCGATGGAGCTGGAGGACTGCGCGTTCCCGCTTCTCAAGCGCGTGTGGATCGGCTCGGACGTCAACGAAGCGATGCACGGGGTCGATTGGGCGCTGCTCGTCGGAGCGGTTCCGCGCAAGGCCGGGATGGAGCGTTCGGATCTCTTGCGCATCAACGGTCAGATCTTCACCGAGCAGGGTCGCGCGATCAACGAGCACGCCGCCGAAGACGCCAGCGTCTTCGTGGTCGGCAACCCGGCTAATACAAACTGCCTGATCGCGATGAAGAACGCGCCGCGGATCTCGCCGGATCGTTTCTTCGCAATGACCACGCTCGACGAACTTCGCGCGCGGGCGCAGCTCGCTCGCAAAGCGGGCGTCGACACGACCGACGTCGCGCGGATCGTGGTCTGGGGCAATCATTCGACGACGCAGTTTCCCGACTTCGCGCACGCGACGATCGGTGGGAAGGTCGCGCACGAACGGATCGAGCGGCCGTGGCTCGAAGGCGAGTTTCTTTCGACGGTGCAGAACCGCGGCGCAGAAGTAATCAAAGCGCGCGGCGCCTCGTCGGCCGCTTCTGCCGCCAACGCAGCGGTCGTCGGCGTGTACAACTTGACGCACGACACGCCGCCGCACGAATGGTATTCGGTCGGTCGCCGTTCCCACGGCGAGTATGGCGTCGATCCCGGGCTCGTCTTCTCGTTCCCGTCGCGAACCGAGAACGGCGTATCCCGAATCGTCGAAAACGTCGAGCACGACGAGTTCGGCCGAGGCAAGCTTCAGGCAACTCTGGAGGAGCTGCGCAAGGAGCGTGACGCGGTTATCGAGCTCGGTCTGATTCCCGCCTGAGGTCGAAACGGACTCGTCCCGCCCGCGAACGAACTACCCCCCAATGAGCGGTCCCCAGAAAAATCAGCCGGACCTCGATCTCATCCACGTGAACGTCGCCTCGGTAGCCGGAGCCTATTCGGTCGGGAGCGTTTCGTTTTTTCGCTATATCCTGCGTCTTGGGGAGCTGGGATTGGCGCTTTCGCTTGCCGACCAAGAGGCCGTGGACGTGCTCTCGGCGATCCCGCATGCGCTCGGCCCAGAAGAAGAAGTGCCCTTCGCCTCGGGCCGCGGCTGGCGCGTCGTCCCCGCTCAGGGCGAGCTCGACTGGCCCGTTCTCGAGGCGACGCCGGAGCGCTTGCACAGTGCACTGGAACGAGCGCGTAGCCTGCTGTGGATCCACGCCGCGCGTTTTGCCGTCACCGCCGGTGAGATCGCCTCGATCGAAGAGGAACTCGACGCCGTCTACGGCGTTCTGATGCGCGCCCAGGCTGCGGGCGTCGCCGTCAACGTTTCCTACGTAGCCTAAGACCATCCGTGGCGCTCCTCTGGGAGGTACCGCTCGTCGGTGCGGGCGGCGAGCCGATTTCGTTCGCGCGCACCATCCACTCCCACGGCTGTGCCGGGCTGCCGCCGGCGGAGGTGATCGCCGAGCCACCGCGCTATCGGCGCCGCTTGCGCGTCGGCCAACGCGTCGTTGCACTGACGATGCAGGCGCGGGGCAAGGAACTCGCCGTCGAAAGCGATTTCAAGCTGGGACGCCGCGATGCGCATGAGGCGCGACGGCTCGTCGCTGCGATGTTCCGTCTGCACGACGACCTCTCACCGTTTTACGCCCAGATCGCCGCCGACGAGCGCCTCGGCTGGGCCGCCGCCGGCGCGGGTCGTATTTTGGCGAGTCCGACCGTCTTCGAAGATGTCGTCAAAACGATCTGCACGACCAACTGCGCCTGGTCGGCAACGATTCGTATGACGACCGCGCTCGTCGAACTCGGGGGCGGCGCGTTTCCGGACGCCGCGGTGCTCGCGCGCACCCCGCTCAAATGGTATGACGACGTCGCGCGGATGGGGTACCGAGGCCCGTACGTTCGAACGATCGCCGCGGAGGTCGCCGGGGGCCGGCTCGACCTGGAGTGCTTGACGCAGCGGGCACGCTACGACGACGAAACGATCGAGGAGTTCCTGCTGGCACTGCCGGGCGTCGGTCCGTACGCCGCGGCCCACATCATGCAGCTGCTGGGGCGTCACCGGGCGCTGGTGTTGGACTCATGGACGCGTCCGACGTATCTTCGCTTGAGCGGGCGCAAGCGCGCGGTCGACGCCACGATTCGCCGCGACTTCGCCCGTTACGGTGAGTACGCCGGCCTCGCGTTCTGGCTCTTCCTGACGCGGGACTGGATCGAGGACTAGCCGTCCATCCGGTCGCGCGGATGCGCCTCGTCGTATGCGCGCCGTTTGTGTCCCATCGCGAGCTGCAGGTAGATGCCCGTCGTCGCAAGGCTTTCGTGGCCCAGGAGCTCGCGCACGGTCTCGAGGTCGACGCCGTTCTCGACCAGATGGGTTGCAAACGAGTGACGCAGCGTATGCGGCGTCGCACGCTTCTGGATGCCGCTGACCCGATAGACGTCGCGAAAGATGCGCCAGATGTGTTTGGGCGTAAGCCCCTTCCCGCCTCGCCCGAGAAAGAGCGCGGGATCATTGCTGTGCGGGCGCACTCTAAGGTAAGCCTCGATCGCCTCTGCCGCAGCGTGATTGATGACGACCGTGCGCTCCTTGTTGCCTTTGCCGGTGACGCGGATCGTGCGTTCGGCGAGATCGACGTTGGCAAGCGCAACGCCGGCCACCTCGGCCCGGCGAGCACCGCTAGCATAGAGCAGCTCGAGGATCGCCGTGTCCCGGAGACGGGCCGTATCGGTTCGCCCTGCGAGCGTCGTCCGCAGCAGCCGCATCACCTCGTCGACCTTTAGGGGGGCGGGCTTGCGCTTGGCGACGGCGGGCCCCGGGATCGCAAAGGCCGGGTCGTCGGCCAGGACGCCCGTGATCTTCAGGAACCGGTAGAGCGCGCGGATCGACGAGAGCTTTCGGCAGACGGTCCGGCTATCGTATTTTCGCGCATCAAACAGATAGGCGATATACCGCCGGATGTGGGTCGCCCTGACCTCCAGCAGCGAGCCGCCCGGAAAATCGTCGGGCTGGGCCTCGTGCGAGCGCTTGAGGAACTCCGCGAACTCCCGCAGGTCCCGCTCGTACGCCGCCACCGTCAGGGGGCTGCGCCGGCGCTCGGTGAGCAGGTACGCGCAAAGGTCTCTCACGCACCCTTCTAAAACCGAATAAGACATAATAAATCTTTCATCGCATTCGCGTAGGCGGAAAGAACCCCTTTTTCGTGCGTGAGCGAATGCGATGAAAGATTAGGCTCTAAAATAGGCCTCCGCCCGAGGGCGGCGGCGGGAAGAACCCCTTTTTCGTGGGTGAGCGAATGCGATGAAAGATTAGGCTCTAAAATAGGCCTCCGCCCGAGGGCGGCGGCGGCCGGGAGGCGAGCTTAGGGCGGGCCTCCCTTACTGGGGGGACAGGTCACGATCCAAGCGGTTAGTTCTAGGCGCTTGAGGATCGGGGTGACGTCGTACTGTGCGTCGCTCGCGCAGGTCTGGTTGAGGAAGCGCGATTTCTTGAGCTGATTGACGTACTCGACGTCGACCACCAGCCGGTTCTGATTGGTGTAAACGGTGAACTGCTTGCACCACCCTTGTTTGAAGCACTGCTCGACGACCGCAAAGTCGTAGACCTTGACGAGGTCTTTCACTTGGCCGTTGTCGCCCTTTTGGTCGGCGGTGAGGCCGAGCAGGTGCGCCTCCTTCGCGACCCACGAATCGTAGTTGAGTTGCTCAGCATACGTGAGCGGAAAGCCCGTGTTGTTCTGGTAGCCGTCCAGATTGTCGGGATCGACGCCGTCGAAGCCCTTCTGCTTGCAGAGTTGCAGGCGGTGCTTCATCAGCGGTTCGAGGATCGACGTCTGACGCACGTCGAGCCATCGTTCACCCTTCCAATGGCCGTCTTTGTTGCCGAGGACGCTTTTGGGAAACTTACCCGCGTCCGGACGCCAGTCTTCCCACGTTCCGACGTCGATGTAGCACATCACGCGGCGATTCATCGAGTGCAGTTGCGCTACGACCGAGGGCTTAGTATCGAACATGTCGAGGTCGTAGATCTGCGCGTCGACGCCGAGGTCGAGCTTACCGTCGTACTGGATTTGATACGATTCGCCCGGCGTTGGAACCCAGCGCGAGGAGGTCGCCGCCCCGGCGGGCCCCGGAATCGAACCGGCCGTTGGGCTCGCGCCGCCGCCGCAAGCGGCCAGCGCGAGCGCGGCGGTCGCCGCGGCGGCGGGGAACCACTTCATGGCGCCAGTATACCACCGCAGCCCCAGCGAAAGCGGCACCGGTGATACGCCGTTTTCTTCTTCTTCCGCTCCTTCCGCTGCTTGCTTCGATCGGCTGCAGTTCGCCGCAGCCCTACGTTAATACGATCGGCGTCCTGCTGCCGGGATCGACGATGACCGTCCACGTCGCCGATGCACCGTTCTCGGCGTACGCTCCGGAGCTCTCGCAGCGTCACAGCGTCTTCACGATCTCGGCGACCGCCTTGCCGAAGGGCACGCCTCCGCCGGCCCCGCAGTTGCGTTCGGAGCGCAGCGGCGTCGTCGTCGCGGCGCCCAATCCGCTGGCCGCGCTGCTGGTCCGCGTGCCGCAAAAGGTCGATCTCGTCGTCGACTCGCAGCGCGGCGACGTTACCGTTACTGAGATCAGCGGCAACGTGCGGGTTAAGGCGGCTCGCGGCAACGTGACGCTGATGGTGCCGGGGTACGCGCAGGCGTCGACGGTACGGGGAAATCTCAAAGTAACGATGGGCGCGACCGACTGGCCGGGGACGCTGTCGTTCTCTTCGCAGCAGGGCGACGTAGAGCTATGGATCGGCACGAACGCATCTTTTACCGTGCACCTGCACACGGATAGCGGAACGCTCTTTACCGATTTCGGCTTGCAAGGCAGCTCGAGCGGCTCTTCGGAGACGATCGACGGCAGCGTCAACGGCGGCGGCCCGCAGCACATCGACGTCGAGACGAAGGCGGGCGCGATTCGCCTCTTACGTTTGCAGCCGCAGGCGTGAGCGCGCCAGCAGCGCCTCGCGCGCTTTGACGAGCCGAACCATCGCTTCGTTGTAGGGCGTCGGGGTCGAGGTGCGCCGGCCGAAGGCGACGACCGCGCCGTTGATGTGATCGATCTCGCTGGGATGTCCCGACTCGAGATCGTAGGCCATCGAGCTCTTCGCATCGGCGCCCAGCGCAATGACCTCCGTAACGTATTGCCAAGGATTGACGAACGGTAGATTGATCTTTAGCGCCGCCGCGACGTTCGCGGTCTCTTCCGCAAGCGCTTCTGCTAAGCGAGCCGCGTTGGCGTCCTTCGGGATCTCGCCGGCGTCGCAGTCGAGGATCGCGGAGAGCGCGTTGACTGAGGCGTTGGCGACGAGCTTTCCCCACAGGTGCGGGCGGATGTCG
>DATAQH010000126.1:0-5035 GCA_036264815.1 Candidatus Cybelea sp. | reverse complement strand
GAGCTCACCGGCTTTGTGACGCTGGGCGATTTGGTCGTCGAACCATACTACAATCTCACCGGCGCGCAGGCGAACTCGTTTTCCTATATCTTCGACAATCCGTTCTCGATCACGATCCCCGGCCAACAGCTCCCCAACGTGCCGCTGCAGAAGGCGGGGCTCGTGCTCGATTACAAGGCGCCGCACTCTATCTTCGAGTGGCTCGCCGACGCGCAGCACGTCAGCGCGAACAATCCCAACAATCTTCCGGCCTACACGACCTACGATGCGGGCGTGACCGCGAACCTTCACGTCGGCACGCTGACGCTGGCCGCGACCAACATTACAAACACGTATTCCGGCATTTTCGCAAGCCCCGCGAACGCGGTGGCATTTACGACCGCCGGCGGTTACGTGCTGCCCAACATTGCGCGGCCGTTACAGCCGCGCACGCTCTCGGCGACGTGGTCGGTGAAGTTCGGACCGGGGACGACCTCGACGCAGACCGGCACGGCGTTTCACGCGCGCGGAGCCGGTGGCGGCGGGGGAAGATTCTTCGGCGGCCCCGGCGCGGGCCCGGCGGGACCCGGCGGCCCCGGCGGCTCGGGCGGCGCGGGAGGTCAGAATGGCGGCGGATTCCGCCAGCTCTTCTCCCCGTTGCCGCAGACGCCGCCGGGCGATCCGTTCGCGGCCGGCACGAATCCGACGACTTGCAGCGCGCAGAACGCGCCGAAGGCGCAGCAGCTCGGCAGCGAACTCAAAGCCTACGTCGCGGCGATCGAGGCGGCGCGCACGGCGGCCGGCTATCCGGCGACGATGGCGGCGCCGGCGCTCAGCGACGCAACGGTCATCTATCACGGACTGGGCACGACCTACGCGCTCGCGATCACCCCGAAGGGTTCGGGAACGCTGCGCGCGCTGGCGGGCTGCATCCCGCTGCATATCGCGCGCGCCGACGACGTGACGCAGCGCAAGCTCTACGCCGCGTCGAGCCCGCTCTTCTTTGTGCCGCAACTCACGTTTATGCCAGCAGTCGGGCTCTACATCGTTGCGCGCCAGCAGACGCCCGGGCAAGAGGCCTTCCGCGTCTACAAGCTCCCGGCGTCACCGCCGAAGGCGCCCTTCGAAGTGCGCACCGCGACCGCGTGCACCGGGGCAGTGATGAATCTGGCGACGCAGGCGCTCGAGGAGCTGCGCAAACACTTCGCCGACGGGTCGCCGGCGCCGAGCTGGACGATCACGCCGCACGCCGCCAAGAGCGGCACGTGGTACGAACTCGATCCAGGCGATCCGACGGTGGTTCCCGCGTTGCTCTATTGCGGGCACGTCGCGACCGCGACGCCCGACGATTTGAGCAAGCTGGGTTACGAGGGTAAGCTCGTGCCGGAGCTCAACTATGCACCGGCGCTGGGGATCTATCTGCTTCCGCCGGCGCGGCGCAACAACGGCGGCGCGATGCCCGGGGGCTCGCCGGCGCCGTCGCCTTCACCCTAAGCGTTCGGGCGAGCGGCCCGCTTCACGCGCCCGCTCCACCATCTCGTGCATTCGCGGGTGCGTGCCGGGGATCGTCACGATCCACTCTTCGTACCGCGGAACGGGCTCGCCGGTGCGAAAGAGCACGTACCAGACGTTCATTTCGCCCATGAATTTAAAGCGCTTCTTAAAGTCCTTGGCGAGCTCGGGGTACGTCGTGAAGGAGCGCAGGTAGTTCTTGAGGCCGTAGTCGTGATCGGCCTGGAGTAAGGCGGCGGCGTTGGAGATCGTCGCGCGGACTTTGCGCGAGGTCCGCAGGATGCCGGGGGTCTGCATGATGCGCTCGACGTCGAGCTCGTCAAAGAGCGCGACGCGGCCTGGGTCGAAGTTTGCAAAGGCCTCCCGATATGCATCCCAGTGCTCGGCAATTTGCGTCCACCGCACACCCGCTTGGAATACCGCGCGCGTCATTACCTCGAGATAGTCGGCCAGCGAGCTGGGCGTGATGACGTCGGGAATCGTATCTGCCACGATGGTGGGCTTCGACAACCCTTCGACAAGCTCAGGGTGACACGGTTTGGAGCACCGCAGAGCGCGTGGAACGGGGGTGGCGAGGCAAGCAGGGACCAGGAACGGAGAGGTCGCAAAAGCGGGCCATTGCTACTCTCGTTCCGCACCTGTCGGAAGAGTTACTAAGGAGTTATCTGGCTTCGTGTACGTAGATGAAATGCTCAACTGTGTGGACTGCGGACGCCAGTTCGTCTTCAGTTCGGGCGAACAACGTTTTTATGAACAAAAAGGGTTTCAGAACAAACCAAATCGCTGCCCCGATTGCCGTCAAGCGCGCAAGCAGATGCGCACCGCCGGCGGGGGTGGCGGGGGCGGCGTCGAGCGCGGCGGCGGGCGTCCGCGCGAGATGTTCACCGCGACGTGCAGTCAGTGCGGCGGCGTGGCAGAAGTGCCGTTCAGTCCGCGTGGCGATAAGCCGGTCTATTGTCGCGACTGCTTTGCGTCGCGGCCCTCGTATCGCTGACCGCTAGCACCACCGGTCCTCCGCAGCGTTCGTACGACGCCGTTATTATCGGCGGCGGCCACAACGGCTTGGCCTGCGCTGCGCTGCTGGCGAAGGCCGGACGATCGGTCGCCGTTTTCGAAAGCGCCGCCGTTTTAGGCGGCGCTGCCGTTAGCGACCGCAGTCTATGGCCCGGCTATACGCTCTCCACCGCGTCGTATGTCTTGAGCCTGCTCGACCCGTGGCTGGTCGACTACCTCGAACTGCGCACGCACGGGCTCTCGTATTACCGTAAGGATCCCTATGCGTTCACGCCGCTGCCCGACGGGCGTTCGCTGTTGCTCGGCTCCGACGCAGCGGCCAACGCGCGCGAGATCTCCGCGTTCGATAGGCGCGATGTCGAGGGGCTGGAAAAGTTCGTCGAGCGCACCGATCGGTTGGGGCGCGCGCTCTTCGACTCGTTCTCCGACGAACAGCCGCAGTTCGCGCACTTCGACGCGCAGACGCAGGCCGATCTGCTTGGTTCGGCGGCGGAGCTCGTCGAGAGGTACATCTCGACACCAGTGCTGGCGGCCGAGCTCGTCAACGATGGATTGATCGGCACGTATCGCGGGCCGCGCGATCCGGGAACGGGCTACGTGCTCGCGCATCACCTCGCGGGACGCGTGCTCGGCGTACAGGGCGCGTGGGCGTTCGTACGCGGCGGGATGGGTTCGGTCTCGCGAGCGCTCGCTTCGGCTGCGCTCGCGCACGGCGCGCATCTCTTCGCGGGCGACGCCGTCGAGCGGGTGCTGCTCGACGAGGACGGCGCCGCGTACGGTATCGTTGCCGGCGGAGCGACGATTCGCGCACGGGCGGTCGCGTCGAACGCACATCCCCGCACGACGTTTCTCGAGCTGCTCGAGGCCGGCGCGCTCGATCCGGAGTTTGTTACGCGCGTGGAGCAGTGGCAGAGCGTCGGCTGTTCGTTGAAGCTCAATCTCGCGCTTGGCGAGCTCCCGAACTTCACGTCGCGCCCCGGAACGCAGGCTCAGCCGCATCACCGCGCGACGATTCACTTGGCGCCGACGGTGGACTATCTGCAGAAGGCGTACACCGACGCGCGCGAGCGCGGCGAGAGTGAAGCGCCGCTGGTCGAGTGTTTCCTGCAGACGACGACGGAGCCATCGCTCGCCCCGCCGGGAAAACACATTCTCTCGGTCTTCGCGCAGTACTATCCGTACGATCGGGCCGGCGGCTGGACGGAGGCCAAACGCGAGGCCGCGGCCGACAAAATCGTGGCGATGCTGGGTGAGGTTGCGCCAAATCTTCCGGGTGCCATAGAGCATCGGCAGGTGCTGGCCGCGCCGGATCTCGAGGTGCGCTTCGGCTTACGCGGCGGACACATCTTTCACGGCGAACTTTTACCGGGGCAGATCTATCAAGAGCGGTTCGCAACGCGTACGCCGGTGCCGAAGCTCTATCTCTGCGGCTCGGGGGCGCATCCGGGCGGCTGCGTCAGCGGTTTTCCCGGTAAGCGCGCCGCAAACGCGATACTCCGGGACTTAACGTAACGATCACGCGACCCCGGGGTTACCACGGAACCTCGATGCAAAGCTTCGCGAGGGCGTCGGCGGGAATGCCGAGAGATGCGGTGATCGAGCGCGCGTTGCGTTTCATCACGACGAAGAGCCCGCGCCGCCAGGCGTTGAACAGCCCGTGGTTTTTCTCAACGATCACGGGCTCCGCGGCGAAATAAGTCGTTTCGTCCGAGGCGAGCGCGAGCCCGTGCGACGAGCAGCCCGCGACGATCGGCGAGATGTCGAGTTTCTCCATGAATCCGAAGCGCGCGGTGATTCGTACTAAGCCCTCGGAGAGGCGCTCGGCGCGCACGCGCTTCTCCTGGCGCACGT
This sequence comes from Candidatus Cybelea sp., assembly GCA_036264815.1. Lineage (GTDB taxonomy): Bacteria > Vulcanimicrobiota > Vulcanimicrobiia > Vulcanimicrobiales > Vulcanimicrobiaceae > Cybelea. Next base: position 679 of record DATAQH010000126.1, on the reverse strand, counting down.
AGGGGTCCGTAACCGGAAGAATTGTCAGCAAGACGATCAACTCGTCGACGCTGTGGGTTCGCGCGAGGTGATGGCGCAGAACGAACGGCACGCCTTCGGAGTCGCCGGTGAGAAAGACTGCGGTGCCCTGATAGGGCACGGCGATGTGCGATTTTGCTTCGCGTAAGAAGTCCTCGACGGATTGCGATTGCTGCAGCTGTACTTGGGCGATGCGGCGGCGCCCGGAGCGCCAGGTGGTCGCGATGATGAAGACGATCAAGCTGATCATCAGCGGGAACCAGCCGCCTTCGCGCACTTTTGGCAGGCTGCCTATAACGAAGAGCAGCTCGACGCCCAAAAACGGAATCGTCGCGAGCAGCGCCGCCGAGAGGCTCCAGCCGAGCTTCGCCCGCACGACCTCAAAATAGGCGATCGAGGTGACGACCATCGTTACGGCGACGGCCAAGCCGTAGGCGTTGGCGAGCGCCGTCGAGCTGCGGAACGTGACGACGAGCGAAATACAGGCGATTGCCAAGAGCCGGTTGATGGAGGGCACGTAGATCTGACCCCGGTGGACGATCGAGGTATAGACGACGCGCACGCGGGGAATGAAATCCAAACTGATCGCCTGTTTGGTGAGCGTGAAGACGCCGGAGATCAGTGCTTGACTGGCGATGATCGTCGCGAGCGTTGCGATCGC
>DATAQH010000034.1:0-12771 GCA_036264815.1 Candidatus Cybelea sp. | reverse complement strand
GCCCGGCTGCAACCTTTCGCGCCGCAGCGTGATTGCGGCAGACATGAACGACGCTAGAGAACTCGTGCGCAAAGCTTCGCCGGGCGGCCGCCCCCAGCCGTTGGCATACCGCGATAAGCGACTCTGGGTGGGTGCTTGGGATACCGATCGAATCTACGCGATCGACCCGGCGACGTGGAAGGTCGTCGATGAAGTTGGTGCGCCCGGCAGACCGTACGGGATGGCCGTGCTTGGCGACGAGATTCGCGTCGTGGTCTCGATTGGGGCCGACGACGACCGCTACTTTTACCGCTTCATTCCAGGCAAGGGATTCGACGACGCGAGCAAGACGCCGTGCCCCGACTTTACTGGTTCGCACGTGGCGGCTCTCAACGGTACGCTCTACCTCACGCAGATGGGCTTGCGGCGAATCCTCGCGTTCGACGACCAGGGAGCGATCGTGCGGGAGATCCCGCTTCCGACCCGCTGCGGTGGAATCGGCGTGCGCGACGGAGTCTTCTATATGATCTCCGCCGACGAAGAGTTCGATAATCTCACGCTGGCAACGCTCGACGTCGCGCTCCCCGCGCCGCAGGCCGTTGCAGTGGCGACGCTCAATCCCGAGGCACGCGCGTTGACTTTTGACGGCAGCGCTTGGTGGACCAGTTACCGCGAGCAGAACGAGATCGTCTCGTTCGAGATCTGAAGCCCCTAGGTTTCCTGGAGCCCAAGCACCGCTCGGACGAATGACGTATCGAGCACATCGAGGCTCGCAATCGTGCGCGTGGCAAGCGAAAGCGTTTGCGGATCGGGCGCAAACTCGCGATTTGGAACCGCGATGACGCGCAACCCCGCGTTATACGCCGAGCGAAGCCCGTTCGCCGAGTCTTCGACGGCTGCCGCGAGTTCTGGCCGCGTATCGAGCAACGCGAGCGTGCGGAGGTAGACGTCCGGCGCGGGCTTTCCGCGCGAAACCTCGTCGGCCGATACTACGACGGCGAAGCGTTCGCGCCAGCCGGTTCGCGCAAGGATCGCATCTGCAACCGGCCCCGCAGCCGAGGTCGCGAGCCCGAGCCGGAATGCTTGGCCGAGACGGTCGAGCGCCTCGTTCGCGCCGGGCAGCACGGGGACGCCTTGCAAGCGCGCGATGACGCCGGCAATCACCGCATCGGCGATTGCGGACTCGTCGAGCGAAACGCCGAGATCCGCGTGGATGTAGTGCGCCCATTCGTTGGTGCGCATGCCGATCATCGTCGTCTGAGCCTCCTCGCGCCAGCGCCCGTTGTGCGCGAGAACGAAGTCGCGGCGCACGTCGCGCCAGATTTGCTCGGTCTCGACGAGCGTCCCGTCGAGATCGAAGATCACGCACGGATTTACGACCGGGGTCGCCTGCATGTAGGCGCTAATCACCTCGAGGGCGGTCGTGGTTTCAAGGAGCGGGCACTGGCGGGGACGATTTCTTCATCGAGTGGAGTTCGTGTAACGCGCGAGTCGCTCTCTGCAGTCTAGGGACCCCCACCTTCGCCGTGGCGCGTCGCAGAGTTCTCCGGTTGAGTTTGCGTCTGGAGGACTACCGACTGCGGAACGCCCAGCGAGATATTCTCCTTTTGGAACGCTTCGCTCACGCGCCGGTTGATCTCGCGGGTAAGCGGTGCTTTTTGGGCCGGCAACGTCTTGATCCAGGCGCGCAAAACGATGCCCGCGTGCGACACCGCGTCGACGCCGAGCACTTGCGGCGGCTCGACGATCGTCTTGTTCCAGGCCGGGTCTCGCGCGATTTTCTCGAGCGTCGCCGTCAAAACGTCGATCGCTTGCGAGATATCGCTCGAGGCCGCAACGGCCACGTGGTAGTCGATTCGCGACCACAGGCGCGTCTGATTCTCGACGGCGACGACGGCGCTGTTGGGGATCGTGACCAGCCGCCCGTCGTCAGTGCGCAGTCGCGTGATCCGCAGCGTCAGGTCTTCGACGCTGCCGCTGAAGCCGTTGATCGTGACGACGTCGCCGATTGCAAACTGATCCTCGGCTAGGATCAAGAAGCCGTTGAGATAGTCTTTAATGAGGCTCTGCGTTGCAAACGAAAGCGCAAAGGCGATCACCGCGCCGATCGTGAGCACGGAGGCAGCGGAAACGGAGAGCACGGAGAGCGTGGCGAGGATCGCAATCGCCCAGAGGACGATCGCCTTGAGGTTCTCGATGGCGCGCACGACGGTCGGGCGCCGAAGCGTCAGGCGCGCGCGGTCATCGGGAGTCGCGAAGAGGCTCGATTCCCAGTTGTCGGCGACGCGGACGATGGCGACGTTCAGCAGGCGGTCCAAGAGCGCGAGGATCAGCCAGAAGACGACGAGGCGGATCGATCGGGTCGTCAGCTCGTTGGCGAGTGCGTGCGTAGACGGCAAGATGCCGAGCACCCAAAGGACGATCACGGCCCACATCGCCAGCAGAGCAAGGCTCGACAGGCGCAGCCCTCCCGCGATGACCGATCGCTCGACGCGGAGATGTTTGGCGCCCGGGGAGTCGCTGGTTTCGTGCGGATCTAACGACTCGGCGAGCGAGTCGAGCGCGTCGTTGCGGCGTCGCAGGCGGCGGCGAAGTACGATCAGGAGCACCGTCGCGAGAACGCCGCCGACGATAACGAACGGCAGCTTGCGAAGCTGCGCGGCAAAATACTCAGGCTCTGCCGTCAGCAAGGCTCGCCCGAGTGCGGTTTGAAGCACACCCTGCCACTGCACCGCCAGATCGGCCTTCGACGTGGAGTTGAGGGTGGCGTCGGGCGCGGTCAGCGTCATGATCGGCGCCACTTCGCGCTTCGAGCCGTCCGTCGCATAAAGCGTCGGATAGCCGTTCTCGCTGCCGACGCTCACTTTGAACGTCTTAGGGTCGAAGTGCGACGCCGGCCTGTTTCCCAGACTTACCGCCGCGGGTACGATGCGCTGCAGGTTGTCGTTGATCGTATCGACGCGCTGCACGATCGGCGGGACCGGCGCATCGGCGGGCGCCGCCGGCGCTGCAACGACGAAGAGACGCTGACCTTCGAAAAAAATCGGTGCCGTATCGAGATTGTTGACCCGCTTTATCGGAAATCCCCACGGCGATGCGGTCGCCGTGTAGCCTGGGATTCCAAGCGGAACGCCCGGCGCTTGCGCGAGCAGCGGGGCGCCGGTGACTGCGGCCAGCACGAAAAGAAGCTTCAACACCGAGGCCCCTGCAGTTCGCGAATGAGCCGGAGTCGCCTCGAAGGACGCTAGGGCCGGTGGATACTCCCGTTATCGACGACAGCGTGCCGCCGCTATCACGCGGAGAGGGGGACCATGTGCAGACGGTCCCCCTTCGTTGTTGCGACTGTCACTCTGACGAAGCTAACCGTACCACGTAAAGCTGAAGGCTTCCTTAAGTGTGAAGGTCACTTCGCGTAAAAACGCGTGGTCATTCTTAGCCGGGCCCGGCAGGGGTGGCGCAAGCCGTGCAGTGCCCCTCAAAGGTCACGCGTTCGCTTCTAATGTTGAAAGCGTGTCGCAACGCGATCGATTTGAGCGTGCGTGCGGGGATTGCGTACGCGACATCCTCGATTCCGCCGCACCGCGTGCAGCGAAAATGGGCGTGGGCCGGCCCCGCAGGCTCGTAGGTCGCGGCGTCGGCGCCAGGCAGGTGCAGCTCGGAGAGCAGTCCGAGATCGCGCAAGCGCTCGAGGCCTCGGTAGACGGTGGAGAATCCGATACCCGGCCTGCGCTTGCGGGCCTTCGCGTAGATTTGCAACGAAGTCAGGTGGCGCCCGATCCCGCTCTCGGCGACGATATCGTAAATGAGCTGGTAGTTTTTCGGCAACGGCCGCCGTGCGGATCGCGCGATAACGTCCCCCATCATACCGTCCTTTTCGGTCGCCGCTGCCCTATTGACGGCGGCAGCTTGCGGCAGTATCCTGCCCATTATGAGAGTGAGATTCACTTTCAAAACCTTCGGCAACGAGACCTTCGCCGGCACCCGCGCCGTCTAGTATCCTAACGCTCGTCCGCCTGCCCGGGGTGGTTCGTGACGGGCTGCAATGCGTCGCCGTTGAAGCTAGTCGAGCCTCACGAAAGCATCAAAACCAACGGCGCAGCGGGCTCATTACTTTTTCCTGGATCGGAGAAATTGCACAAAATGGAAAACACGATCGTCGAGCTGTCGGAAGCCGATCAAGGCTGTCCCGTAAAGCACGTACCGCTCCGGCCGAGAGTCAACATCGACTGGTTCCCCGAACTCCTGGATCTCTCGGTCCTGCACCGGCCGTCTGCCCTCTCCGACCCGATGGGCCCCGATTTCAATTATGCGCGCGAGTTCGACAGCCTCGATCTCAGAGCGGTTAAGGATGATCTCGTTGCGCTGATGACCACGTCGCAAGACTGGTGGCCGGCCGATTACGGTCACTACGGCCCGCTCTTCATTCGTATGGCATGGCACTCTGCTGGGACGTATCGCATCGGCGACGGGCGCGGCGGCGCCGGCTCGGGCGAACAGCGCTTCGCACCGCTCAACAGCTGGCCGGACAATGCGAACCTCGATAAGGCGCGCTTATTGCTCTGGCCGCTCAAGCAGAAGTACGGGCGGAAGATTTCGTGGGCCGATCTCATGGTTCTCGCCGGCAACTGCGCTTTAGAGTCGATGGGATTTAAGACATTCGGCTTTGGCGGAGGACGCGTCGACGCATGGGAACCCGACGAAAACATTTACTGGGGCCCGGAAGATACGTGGCTCGCCGACAAGCGCTACAGCGGCGAACACGAGCTCGAGAAACCGCTCGCCGCGGTGCAGATGGGCCTGATCTACGTGAATCCTGAAGGCCCCAACGGCGAACCCGATCCGCTAGCCGCCGCGGTCGACATCCGCGAGACCTTTGGCCGGATGGCGATGAACGACATCGAGACGGTCGCCTTGATCGCCGGCGGCCATACGTTCGGCAAAGCACACGGCGCCGCTGACCCGGGGCAGTACGTCGGTTTCGGGCCGGCCGGCGCCGGCATCGAAGAGCAAAATCTCGGCTGGCGCAACTCGTTCGGCAGCGGCGCCGGCGACGACGCGATCACGAGCGGGCTCGAGGGCGCTTGGACCGCGACGCCGACGCGTTGGAACAACGAGTATTTCAACAACCTTTTCAACTACGAGTGGGAGCTGACGAAGAGTCCCGCCGGCGGAAATCAGTGGACGCCGAAGGACGGCGCCGGCGCGAATACCGTTCCGGGCGCGCACGATTCGTCGAAGCGGCACGCCCCGATCATGTTCACGACGGACCTTGCGCTGAAGGTCGACCCAATTTACGCGCCGATCTCAAAGCGTTTCCACGAAAATCCGCAAGAGTTTGCCGAGGCCTTTGCAAAGGCGTGGTACAAGCTGACGCACCGCGACATGGGGCCTATCTCGCGCTACCTCGGGCCTGAGGTGCCTGCCCAGCAAGAGATCTGGCAGGATCCGGTTCCCGCGGCCGGCGGTTCGCCGATTGCCGAGCAAGACATCGCCGCCCTGAAGAGCCAGATTCTTAACTCGGGGCTTACGGTGGCGCAACTGGTGGCGACCGCCTGGGCATCGGCCTCGACGTTCCGTGGCACGGATATGCGCGGCGGCGCAAACGGCGCGCGGGTTCGTCTCGCACCCCAGAAAGATTGGAGCGTCAATCAGCCCGCCGAGTTGGCGAAGGTGCTGCAGGCGCTTGAGACGGTGCAAGCAGACTTCAACGCGTCGTTATCGGGCGGCAAGAGAGTCTCGCTCGCCGACGTAATCGTTCTCGGCGGTTGCGCCGCGATCGAACAGGCTGCCAAGAGCGCGGGGCAAGACGTGAAGGTGAAGTTTACGCCAGGCCGCACGGATGCCACGCAGGAAAATACCGACACGGAATCCTTCGCGGTCCTCGAACCGGTGTCGGACGGCTTCCGCAACTATCTGAGTACCTCGCACTCCCGTTCGCCCGAGCAGCGACTCATCGACCGCGCGCAGTTGCTCACGCTGACGGCTCCCGAGATGACGGTACTGCTCGGCGGCCTGCGCGTTCTCGGCGCAAACACCGGCAGCTCGAAGCACGGCGTCTTCACGAATCGCCTTGGCTCGCTGACGAACGACTTCTTCGTGAACCTGCTCGATATGGGGACGACGTGGCAGCCCGCCGGGAGCACCTACCTCTACGAAGGTAAGGATCGGCGCACGGGTGACGTCAAATGGACGGCGACGAACTTCGACCTGATCTTCGGATCAAACTCGCAGCTGCGCGCGCTCGCTGAGGTCTATGCCGTCGAAGGCGATCACTTCGTGCGCGACTTCGTCGCGGCGTGGGAAAAGGTGATGAACCTCGATCGCTTCGACCTTGCCGTGCCGGCGTAGCTTTCGAAAACCGATACAGAATACGGGGCGGCGGGTCGTCCGGCACGCCGCCCTCTTTAGTTACCGCGTCTAGCTTCTCGCGACGGCCTTCAATTCGTTCAGCGATTCCCTGACGATCTGTGAAAAGTCGCGCTCCTCGTCTTCCTCGATCCACCGTTCGAACGCGACTCTGAAAACGGCGATTCCCATCTCCGCCGCCAGACTCGCCGCGCCATCCGGGACGCCTCGCCGGCGCAAGCCATCGGCGAGCGCTGTGGCGAGGGATGCGAGCTTGATGCGTTCGCGTTCCTGCAGTTCGGCATTTGCAGAAATGATCGCTTGGCGCTGCCGAGCAAAGCGGCGTCGATCCTGAAATAAGCCGGCGCCGGCCTCGACGGCCACGCCTACTGCATCGATCGCGCTAAGAGGGGCTGGTGCGCCGCCCAGAGCTGCTAGGATGCGCTCTTCTAAGGCGCTCGCGCCGAAGAACAGCACTTCGCGCTTGTCCGCAAAGTGCCGGAAGAACGTTCGCTCGGTTAGTCCCGCTCGCTGGGCGATCTCGGAGACCGTCACCCGGGCAAATCCGCGCTCGCCGTAAAGCTCGAGCGCTGCTTGCGCGAGGCGGCCCCGCGCATCGGGACTCCATCTACCCATTTAAGGAGTATATCACGGCGATGACAGTGATTGACATCGGTGGTATACTGACGATGTCAGTAGCTGACATCACCGAAGCCTCGGATGCTCGGGCACAGGGGCTTCTCCAAAAAGGAATTTTGTTTTATGCGTGTCTTCGTTACGGGAGCGACCGGCTTTGTCGGCTCCGCCATCGTCGGGGAACTGATCGGCGCGGGCCATCGAGTTCTCGGTCTCGCCCGCTCGGATGATGCTGCCGAGGCGCTTGTCGTCGCCGGCGCCGAGGTCCAACGAGGTTCGCTTGAGGACCTCGACAGTTTGCGCAGGGGAGCGCGTGCAGCTGAGGCCGTCATCCACACCGCTTTCATTCACGATTTCTCGAATGTTCCGGCTGCGGCCGAAACCGACCGGCTTGCAATTGTGACGCTGGGTGAAGCGCTCGGGGCATCCAACCGCCATTTGCTCGTTACGTCCGGCACGGCGCTGATTGCGCCCGGCCGCATCGTGACCGAACAGGATACGCCCGATCCGGCTCGGCGCGCGACATGGCCGCGAGTATCCGAAGAAACGGCTCTCGAGATGGCTTCGCGCGGTGTTCGCGCGTCGGCTTTGCGACTTCCGCCCTCCGTACACGGCAACGGCGATCACGGATTCGTTCCACTTCTCATCGGCATCGCACGCGAAAAGGGCGTTTCCGCGTACGTTGGTGATGGGCAAAACCGTTGGCCCGCGGTGCACCGACTCGACGCCGCGCATCTTTTTCGGCTCGCGCTCGAGAAAGGCGTCGGAGGAGCGCGCTATCACGGAATCGGCGAAGAGGGTGTGCCGTTCCGAGAGATCGCCGAAGCAATCGGACGCCACTTGAACGTGCCCGTCGTGTCGAAATCTCCTGAAGAGGCGGCCGCGCACTTTGGCTGGTTCGCGGGTTTTGCTGCGATCGACGCCCCCGCTTCGAGTGCGCGAACGCGGCAGCTGCTGCAATGGCATCCGACGCACTCGCGGCTGATCGACGATCTCGATCACGGGCATTACTTCGACACTGCACCGGTCGCCTGACTGAAGCACTGCGCTAAGGCCGCCTTTCGGCGGCCTTACGCTAGACGGATCGTTCGGGGGTGGCGGACGCCGCCAGCCAAAACGGCAACTGCCGAACCGTAACCCTAAAGCACCCGAATCCACACACCTCGGCAATTTGCTGCTCGCTCAGGCGATGGAAAGTCTTGTTCCCGAAGCAGAACGTCTCCCCGGCGCCGGTTGCATCGTAACGAGCCTGCGCGCCAAAATTCAGCCGCGGCCGCAACTGCAGGGTCTGCTTCTTGAGATCGACGCGATAAGCAAGGTCCTTTCCGAAGAGCGTGATCTCTCCGCGACCGTTGGTATAACCGCCGTAGATCGAGTCCGAAAGGTCGGAAGCACCCTTGACGTCGCGCTCGGCCTTGATTTCAAGAACGGCGACCGGCGCATCGGAACTTAGTTTCACCGGCATTCAACAGCCTCGACGCGACAAAAGGTTGCAGCATCGGAAATGAAAAGAGCCCGCAGCGACGCCGAGATCACCACGGGCCGCTTCCAGCCCCATTTTGTAGCGGGACGAGTTGATGCGTCGCGGACCCGAAGTCTCCTGCAGCTGAAAGAGCGGAGCTAGGAAAGAGCTGCAACGTCCGCGATCAATTGCGAATGCGAACCGCCGTGTGCGGCTTGGCGGAGCCGCTGCATCGATTTGCTGGGAATTTTGACGCGATCGGCGAGTCGCAAAAACGCTAGAGTCCTAACGTGCCACCACGTCAAATCGATCTCATACCAACGCAGCCCGTGACGCGCCGAAAACGGAAAGGCGTGATGATTGTTATGCCAGCCTTCGCCCCAGGAGATGATCGCTACCCACCAGCAGTTCGTCGATCGATCCGAAGTCGGATACGTGCGATAGCCAAGCATATGGGACGCGCTGTTCACAAGCCACGTCGAATGGTAACTGATAACCAATCGTACGAAAATACCCCAAATCACCCAGGGCCATCCGCCAATCGCAAAGAGCCCGACGCCGAGCGCGACCTGAAGCGGAACGTTGAGGTATTGAAGGGCGCGATAGAACGGTTCGCTACGAAGCTCGGGTGCGTAGTGGCGGGTTTCCTCGTCCGACGGCAGCGCGATGTTGTGCCGGTAGACCCAGTCCACGTGCGCCCATCTAAATCCACCGTGGATATCGTGAGGATCGCCCTCTTGATCGGCGTGCGCGTGGTGCTTGCGATGCACCGCCACCCATCGAATCGGATCGCCCTGCAGCGCAAGCGTTCCGAAAATCGCGAGCAAATATTCGAGCGGCTTGAAAAGCCGCAGACCGCGGTGCGTTAGCGTGCGGTGGAAGCATAAGGAAATGCCCAAAGCTACCGTCGCATAAGATACAACGGCCGCGGCCGCCAAAGCAGGCCACTGGAAAAAGCCGGGCAAGAAAACTACAAGCGCGCCGAGGTGAATGCCGAGGAGTCCGAGACCCTTAACGTAGCCATAAAACCGGTCCATGTGCCCGGTGTATTCGGGCGACGGGCGCACAATTCCCATCAAAGCGCAAACGGAGCTTTTCGACCTCAGGCGGCACGGCGTTCGGACCGGCTCGCCGCGCGGAGTTTCGGTACTCTCCCGATTCTTAAGGCTGCGGCTCCAGTTGTCGGGTGGCCGCCAAAGTGAAAGCGAGCCGACTATGCCGTACTCGGCGTTTCCTCAATTGAGTCTACCCGGTCGGGATAGAACGCTAGGTGCTCTTTGATTTCGGCGACTGCATCGTACGGCGTCTCGTAGGTCCACACCGCGTTCTTGCCTCGGTCGCCGCCGATCGTGAAGCTGTAGTAGGCCGCGTCGCCCTTGTAGGGGCAGTAGGTCTGATTATCGCTTCGCTCCAGCACCGACAAATCCACGTCATCGCGCGGGACGTATTGGACGGGCGGATAGTCGCTCTCGCGCAGCGTCAAAGCGCGCGTCGTGTCGGCCACAACCCGCCCAGCGACGGTGACCCGAATGCGCGAGAGATTGCGCTCGATCGCAATGGGATGCTCCGAGCTGGGGGTTTTAACGGTTTTCATGACGCGGTTATCCTCTGTTTATCTCGATCCGAAAAAACTTCGGCAGCGGCGGCCGGTGTGTAACTGATCCTGCTCAACAGCCGCTGACGACCGATGAGTTCATGCCGTCAAGACCGCCGTTAAAACCACGAAGTTGCGAGACGGTACGAGGCGGCCCTATCGTAGCGCCCGGGAATCGGTGCGACAGGTCGATAAGCGGCAGTCCGCTCGACGGGTCAAACCTGGCCCGGGCCGGCGCTGGATGGCAGGCTTTTGGCCCGCACGTGCAACCTCGCGGGCCGCCTCGCGCATCATAGCTGTGACCAAGTGAGGATGATGAGGTATGGCAAAGATCTTGCTGCAGACGACCATTCCGTTTGCCGAGGACGACTGGAATGTTTCGCGCTTTTCGCTGCTGCGCGAAGCGCTCGTCGATGACGGCCATGAGGTAGTCGCGCGCGACGAAGTATTGGATGAGCACCGCGCCGATCGCTTCGTAATGCAGCTGCCCGACTCGGACTTCGATCAGCTTTGGTTAATGGCCGTCGACACCGGCGACGGCCTTACTCAAACGGAGAGCGACGCGATCGTCGAGTTTCGTAAGCGCGGCGGAGGCGTCTTGACCGCGCGCGACCACCAGGATCTTGGGCTTTGCCTGCGCCATCTCGGTTCTCTCGGCCAGTTCAATCATTTTCACACGTACAACCTCGAGCCGGGCAAGACCGAGAACGACGACCACGACAATCCAAATATCTCCTATCCCAACTACCACTCGGGTGCAAACGGTAACTATCAGAAAATCTCGGCCGTCGCCCCGGTCCATCCCCTTCTAAAAAGCGCAAAGGCAAGCGAGGGAGTGATCGAGTATTTTCCCGCTCATCCGCACGAGGGGGCGGTCGGCGTGCCCGAAGGTAACGCGTTTGCTCGCGTCATTGCGACGGGTACGAGCACGGTGACGGGACGACGCTTCAATCTGGGCGTTGCGGTCGAAGGCGAGCCTTTCGACGGCGGCGTCATGGGCCGTGCCGTCGCAGTTTCGACCTTCCACCATTTTGCCGATCTCAACTGGGACACCGAGCGCGGCGCGCCAAGTTTTGTCACCGACCAGCCCGGCGAGGAGATAAAACGCGATCCGGCCCGCTTCGACATCTTTAAAGACTACGTCCGCAACATCGCCCGTTGGTTGGGCGTGCGCTCGAGATAGATCCTGCCGCCTCGTCTTGCAGTGGGAACACCCCGGCGGCCAGAACATCCGATGACCCATCACCGCTCAAGGGAGGTAAATATGTCGATTCTATCCGACGTCAAAGAGATCGAAGCCAAGGTGCGCGAGGCCATGGAAAACGGTCCGGTAACGCCGTACTACACGCTGCCTCTCGACAAAGTTTACGAAGTACTCAATGCGGCGCTGGCCTCGGAGATCATCTGCGTGCTGCGCTATAAACAACATTATTACATGACCACCTCGATCCATCAGGAGCAGCTGCAAGCGCTCTTCAAAGAGCACTGGCAGGATGAAGAGAAGCATCTGGAACTCATCGCGGATCGTATCAAACAACTCGGCGGTGTTCCGAACCTCGATCCAAACGGGATTAGCAAGCGAGCGTTTTCATCATTCGAAAGCGGCCACACGCTGGCGGATCTGCTGCGCGAAGATCTGCTCGCCGAGCGCGTCGTCATTAAGATCTACAGCGACATCGTCACGTTCTTCGGCAAAGAGGATCCGGTGAGCCGGCGGATGTTTGAAGAAATTTTAAGAGACGAGGAAGATCACGCCGACGAGATCGCCGACCTGCTCTATACCGTCGATCCGAAAACCGGCAAGACGGTCGAACAGTTCAGCGGCGATTCGGTTAGCAAGGCCTTTAAGCCCTGACGAAGGCTCAGCCGGCCGGCGAGGCCCCGTGATCGCTACGCGAGCTCGTCGCGAACGAGTTGCTTCGCTTCTTCGATCACCGCCCGGCGTTCGTCGCTGAGGTTTTTACCTGCACGATTTTCGTAGAACGTCAGCTTCGCCATCGCGCGGCGTTCCGCCGTCTCAGGCGGACCGTCCTCGCGGGCCGAGGTAATGGCCGCCTTGGCAATTTCTTCGGCCGAGCCGCTCGCGAAGAGTCCACTTCCGAGGTCGTGCCGGTCTTTTTCGGTCGCCTCGTCGGACCAGTAGCGCGGTGAATCCCCCATCGTGCCGACTGCTCAGGACGGCGGAGCCGTTGCCGCCGGCTGCGCCGCTCCATTTTTTAGCGGGATCAAGTCGAGCGTCACGGTATCGAGACGATATTGACCTTCGCCGACGTTTTGATTCGGTTGCGCGCACACGACGCTGTTCTCGGGGCCGTAGACTACCACGAGGCCCGGAGGTCCACACTGCGTCTGCGTTAGCTGGTACGTTGTAAGAAACGTTGCGCCCGGCGTCCCGGCCTGAATCTCGTACGAGTTATAGGTGACGTCGCTATCTTCGTCAACGATTGCTCCGTAGACCACCGCCGAGGTCACGCCGATCGCCATCGCACCCCAAAAACCGCCGCCCCAATAGTACGGCGCGGGATACCATGCGGCGCCGCCGTTCCAGCCGTAGTAGCCGCCGCCGCCGTAGACGGGGTTGTTGATAATCGTGTTGCCGTTGCCATTGCCGACGTTGTTGTTGCCGCCTCCGCCCGGACGGTTTCCGCCGTTGCCCGGACGGTTTCCGCCGACACCGCCGACACCACCGACACCGCCGACACCGCCGACACCACCCGGCCCACCGGGTCCACCCGGACCGCCTGGACGTCCGGCT
>DATAQH010000094.1:0-3474 GCA_036264815.1 Candidatus Cybelea sp. | reverse complement strand
CGATTCCCGCTCAATGGCAGATCGCCCAAGAGAATATGCCGTACGTAAAATCCTCTGCATCGACCGCGAGCTGGAACGTGCGCATACCGGCCGACGGGCACTCGACGCTGACGTATACGGCAGATGTCACGTGGTGCTTCGACTAACAGCGGGGTACCCTGGCGGAGAGGGAGGGATTCGAACCCTCGAGAGGCTCAACACCTCTGCTCGCTTTCCAAGCGAGTGCCTTCAACCGCTCGACCACCTCTCCGGGGCTAAATGCGGTTGGCGCTCGCCTAGCGAACTCCTCGGCGGGAATGCTCTTGACGCTGATTCGGCACGGACCGACCGAGTGGAACGCTTCGCGCCGCTTTCAAGGACGGACCAACGTTCCGCTTTCGCCGACGGGTCGCGCGCACGCGCTCGCTGCCGCGGGTGCGCTCAAATCCGAGCGGATCGAGAGAATCTATTCCAGCGATCTGCAGCGTGCGTTTGAGACTGCGCAGATCGTCGGCGAACCGCACGGCGCACAGATCCTTACCGACGAACGCTTGCGCGAGTTCGATTTCGGCGCGTGGGAGGGCCTGACGTGGGTCGAGATCGTCGCGCGCAATCCGCACCTGTACGGACTCGGTTTGACCGCCGCGAAACACTATACGCCCGAAGGCGGTGAATCGTTTGCGGCCGTCTGCGAGCGTGTGGGTTCCTTTCTCGACGATCTCGCGGCGCAGCGGCTCGAACGAGCCGTCGTCGTGACGCATGCCGGGCCCTTGCACGCGATCTTCACTGTGCTGAAGGTCTCCGGATCGGGGGCTCCCGGCGAGCACCTTTCGCTGAGCTTCGCGCCCGGCAGCATCTCGCAGCTGCAAGTCGAGGGCGGAGAAGCGAAGATCCTGCTCGTCAACGACCGACGCCATATCCATGCGGAGGATTGAGCGCCGCTGGGTGCTCCTGCTCGGCCTCGTCGTCATGGCGCAGGCGCCCCCGCAGCGAACGCCGGTGCCGCCGCATTTTACGATCCCTCATGCGTTTACGCCGCGGCTGCTCCGCGTACCGAATAATCTGCTCACGAATCCCGGCTTCGAGACGGGCAGCGTCGACGGCGGATGGTATCAATGCGGCAACGCGGCGGTGTACGTAACGCAACAGCATCCGTTTCGCGGCCGCTACGACGAATATTCAGGGACGCGCACGGGCACCGGCGAGCCGACGGGCGATTCGGGGATCTGCCAGCAGGTGACGATCCCGCCCGACGCCGCGCTGACCGCGCACCTCTATCAGCTCAGCGACGAGCGCGACACGACCTACGCGTTTCAAGAGGCCGATCTGCTCGACAACGGCGGGAACGTGATCCTCAATCTCTACCGGTCCTCGAATCATGCGAATGCCTGGATCCGCGGCAGCTGGAACCTCGGCGCCTACGCGGGACGCACCTGCTGGCTCTATTTCGGCGTACACGGGGACGGCGATCCCAAGCACTCGACGCAGCAGTTCGTCGACGAAGTAACTTTAGGCCCTCGGCGCGAATAGTAGGGGCTATGCAGTCGCGCAAAATGATGTGGGTCGGAGTGGGGATCGGCGTCGTAGGCTTGGCCGCGGCGTTGACCTACGCGATCTTCCGGTTGGCCTCCGACGAGTCACGCGAGGACCCGACGACGCAGCGCATCCAAGAGCTGATCGACGAAGCGAACTCTCTGCTGAAGGCGCTTGACGAGCAGCGACACAGCGCCTAACGACGGCTCCGGCCTCCGGGCCGGCGACGAACTCGAGATCGAATTCACCGACGTACTCGCCAACGGCCAAGGGGTGGGCCGCGCGCAGGCGCTCGTCGTTTTCTGTTTTGGTCCGCTGGCGGGCGAGCGGGCGCGGGTTCGCATCGAGACGCGCAAGCGCAGCTATGCAGTCGCCGAAATGCTCGAGCTGCTGCGAGAGTCGCCCGATCGCACGCCGCCGTTCTGCCCGGTCTTCGGAACCTGTGGAGGCTGCCAGCTTCAACATCTCGCCTACGCCGCGCAGCTGAAGTGGAAGCAGGGCGTCGTGCGCAACGCGCTGATGCGCATCGGCGGCCTCGGCGAAGTCGCGGTCGGCGAAACGATTGGAATGGAGCGACCGCGTGCCTACCGCAACAAGATGGCTCTGGTCGTCGAGCATCGCGAAGCGCAGCCGACGCTGGGCTTCTATCGCCAGCGCTCCCACGACATCGTGGCGATCGACGCATGTCCGATCGTCACGCCGAGACTCGACTCGCTGCTCGCCGAGCTGCTGAAGGCTCGAACGCGGGCCGCCGGTGCCGCCGTGCTTCGCCCGGCTCGCCACCTCGTCGCACGAGCGGCGCGCTCCACCGATCGCGCGGTTCTGAGCGTAACCACCGCGCGACCGATCGACGACGGCGAGCAGTTGGCCGCAAACCTCTTGCCCGACCTGCCGTCGGCGGTGGGGTTGAGCAACTCCTACGATCCGCGCAGCGGCAACGCCATCCTCGGGCGTCACCAGCGCGATCTCGCCGGTGCGACGGAGGTCGAAGAAACGGTTGGCGGCGTACGCTACCTGATTTCGGCCGGCTCGTTCTTTCAGATCAACGTTGAGATACTCGAGCGCATCTTCGCCTTCATGACGCCGTGGCTCGCGCAGCCGGGACGCATCGTCGACCTCTACTGCGGCGCGGGAACGTTCGCGCTCTATTTTGCCCGTCACGGCTGGCAGGTGTACGGCGTCGAAGAGAGCCCGCGCGCGATCGCCGAAGCCAACGCCAACGCGCGACGCAACGCCCTCTCCGATCGCGCCCGCTTCGAAACGGGACGCGTCGAAGAGCTCACCCGGGCGCCGCGCGTCGCGAAGATCCTGCGCGAGGCCGACGCCGTTTTTCTCGACCCGCCCCGGAAAGGGAGCGAAGAGGCCGTTCTGAGCGCGATTGCCGAAGCGCGCGTGGGAAAGGTGTGGTATCTCTCGTGCGACGCGGCGACGCTGGCGCGGGATTTGAAGTTCCTGGCAGCCAAAGGCTACCGGCTCGACGACGTGCAGCCATTTGATATGTTTCCGCAGACCGGGCACGTCGAGACGCTGGTCCGCCTGGAGCACCCTGAGGTTTCTCGAACTTGACACCCGACACGATCGACATCCGCTACGTCGCAAAACTTGCGCGCATCGCCCTAACCGACGAAGAGATCGAGCGCTTCTCCAAAGAGCTCGCGGACTTGCTCGGCCACGTCGACGCGCTCTCGGAACTCGATACGGCGAGCGTTCCGGCGACGGCTCAAGTCGTCGAATCGCGCAACGTCGGGCGCGAAGATAGCGTTCGTCCCTGTCTCGACCGCGAGGTCGTCCTCACTGCCGCGCCGCAGCGTCAGGGCGCGTTCTTCCGCGTGCCCCGCATCCTCGCGGAGTAGGGCGATTTGACGATGGAAGAGACGATCGTGCGCAGCGCCGCCGAGATCGCGCGCGACGTCAACACCCGCACGACCAGCGCCGCGGAGGTGACGGCCGCGACGCTCGCGC
>DATAQH010000088.1:0-4004 GCA_036264815.1 Candidatus Cybelea sp. | reverse complement strand
CGAGCGTTGCAGCGAGCGCGGCTAAAACGAATCGCGCGGCGCCCGCTCGTGTGTTGAACATCAATGCACCTCAAAATTCTAATCGGAAGTGGAGTTGTTCGCCACACGTTAATGCTTATGAGTTAGAAAACTCTGAAGCTTATTTTGCGGAATATGCCATGCAGTAGCCCGCTGGAGAGATCGCTCCGTCGACCACCTGGCACGTGCCGTCGGATTTCGCATCGCTGCCGGGAATGAAGAACTTGCATCCCGAGCATTGCATCGAGCCGTTCGGGGACGATTGGTAGTGCATCGCGCTTTTGGTCGCCTTCGATGAATCGGCGGCGGCGACGCCGCCTAGCATCGCCGCGAGCGCCGGCAAGAGGACGAGGCCTTCGAGAAACGACCGCCGGGCCGGGCGGTGAGATGCGTTCGCCATCGGGAACCTCCGTTTACTGCAGATCGTTGGCACGACGATACCGGCAACTTCTGAAGAAAGCGTAAACTTCAGACTTTCTTTATAATTCCTTCCGCCGCGGCGGCCGGATTAAAATGCGGGCAGCGACGGTTTGAGGATCATCAGAACGAAGGCGATGACCGGGAATATGAGGGCGATCGTGCCCCAGAGGTTCCAGTTCTTCGAGAGCCGGTCGTATTCTTCGAAGTTCCCGCCGTGCGCGGCCCGCGAGAGCTGCCGCTGCGTGCGCGACAGCGGCCCGAACGCCACGCCGGAAAGAATGAAGGCGCCAAGTCCCCACAAGAGCCAGCCCGTCGAGAGAATCGGAATCCCGCCCACGGCGGCCGCGCCGAATCCGCCGATTAACAAGATCAGAATACCCGGAATCGTGAAGACGCGGTCGGCGGCGATGATGCCGTCGATGGTCGTAGCCATGACGATCGCGTTGCGAGTCCGATCGGCAAATTGTTTCCAGAAGACGCCCACGGTGATGTTACCGAGAAAGAGGACGACGCCGGCGATGTGCGCGAGCTTGAGGGCTAAATACATGCAGCAACGCGCTTTTCTAGAAAGCGGCGCTCCTCCTTGTTCCGAGCCAGCGCGAGCGCGGCTTCGAAGTGGCGGCGAGCGCTCGCAGCGTTGCTGCACCGCAGTTCGAGCTCGCCGCGCGCGGCGTGATAGAACGGATACTCTTCGAGCCGTTCGCGCCGCGCGATCGCCTCGATCGCTTCCAGGCCGTCCCGAGGACCGCTGCGTTGCGCGAGACCGATCGCGCGATTTAACGCGACGACCGGCGACGGCGCGATCGTCATCAACCTATCGTAGAGCGCGACGATCTCGTCCCAATCGGTCGCTTCGAAGGTCGGCGCACGCGCGTGAGCCGCCGCAATTGCAGCCTCGACGTGAAAGCGGCTGATGGCGGAGCCCGTGGCAGAACGTTCGAGCCAAGTCTTTCCCTCGGCGATCATCGCGGCGTCCCATCGCGATCGATCCTGTTCCCAAAGGGTGTTGAGATTGCCGGATGCATCGAGCCGCGCCGGCAGCCGCGCGCCATCCAGATACATTAGGGCGCAGAGCGCGTGGGTCGCCGGCGTTGCGCTAAGCGGATGCGCGGCGAGCAGCCGCACCAAACGAATGGCCTCGCGGCAGAGCTCGGCGCGCACGACCTGCACCGACGACCCGTGATAGCCTTCGCTAAAAATCAGATAGAGCGCACGCTGCACCGCGGGAAGCCGCGCGGCAAAATCTGCACGATCGGCGATATCGAAGAGCGCACCTGAGCTTGCGAGCCGCTGCTTTGCACGCGTCAAGCGCTTCTGCACGGCGGCGGGCGTGCTAATGAACGCGCTCGCGATTTCGCGCGCCCCGAACCCACCGGCGAGCGCGAGCACGAGCATCACCTGCGTGGCTTCGGGAAGCTCGCGCCGGCAGCACGAGAAGACCATGCGCAACTCGTCGTCGGCGATGCCGACCGGATCGAAGATCTCGTCGACTACCGGGGCCAGCGTCCACTCCGTTTCGAGCAGGCGTCCGAGGTCGGGTGCGAAGGTTCGAGCCGTTCGCTCTCGCCGCAAAAGGTCGAGCGCGCGATTCTTCGCCGTCGTCATGAGCCAAGCGGACGGATTTTCCGGGATCCCGCGTAGCTTCCAGACCTCGAGCGCGCGGCAGAAGGCGTCCTGAACGACGTCTTCTGCCAATGCCAAGTTGTGGAGACCGAAGAGGCGCGTCAGCGCCGCGACCATGCGCCCCGCTTCGCGACGGAAAAGACGCTCGCTTCGGCTTCCAGGCTCCAACTGCTACATATCCATCTTCATGACGGGGCGGACCTCGACGCTTCCGCCGACCTCGAGGATCGGGCAGCCGCGTGCGAGTTCGGCCGCGCGCGCGAGCGTGTCGGCCTGGATCAGCGTGAACCCGCCAATCAAGTCTTTGGCCTCGGCAAAGGGCCCATCGGTAATGCTGCCGCTATCGGCGACGACCTTTCCTTCGGCCTCGAGCGGCTGGCCGGGATCCTTCAGATTGCCCGTGTCGGTGAGACCCTTCATCCATCCGAGCCACTTTTGCATGATCTTATCTGACTCTTCGGGGGTCTGACCGCGACGCCCGCCGCGGTAAAGATAGAGAAAATCGCCCATGTTCCTTCCTCCTGATGCAGTGTGTGATGGAACATAGACGTTCGAAGGCCCCGTTTTCGGACACGGATCCGAAAACTCGATGCTACATGTTGATGGTGACGATCGGGCGGACTTCCACGAATCCCTTCGCGCGGGCGCATGGAGTTGGCGCTACCAGCCGGATCGCCTCCTCGAGATCGGCAGCCTCGATGATACCGAAGCCGACCAGCGGCAGCGTCGAACTCGAGAAGACCGCGGTCGTTGTCACCGGATCGCCGTACCAAGCCCGCACGGTAGTCGCCGCCGCCCCGAGCGAGGCGACGATATCGCCGCGCGATCTGAGGAAATCATCCTGAGCGAGCAACGTGTCTTGCTCGCTTCTATTGAGTTTCTTCCAATCTTCGGCCGCGCCGTAAGCCAGACAAAGGTACTTCATCGCTTCTCCTTTGGCTTGCACTCGGTGTGTAGCTTCCCAGGAAGCGAGGAGTCGAATCCAGAGGCGGCCTCTCGCTCGCCAGGGCAACGCGAGAGTGTCGCCTCCGGTTAGGGAGCGCCCTTAGCGCTCAAGTACCTCCAGATTGTTGTCGTTGTCGTCGTTGAAGTAGAGCTTCGTGTCGGCCGCGTTGGTGCCGGTCGCCACCATACCGAAGAGCGATCCCGCGGCGCCCGTATCGACGTTGCGCACCTCTCCGACGTGGCCGCCCGGATTGATCTCTACCATCAGGTTCTCACCGTTCGGATCGAGCGTGTTGCCGACGACGATCGTCCCGTTGAAGAAAAGCGCGGAGCTGATCGGCCCGTTGAGGGGTGCTCCCTCGTAGAGAACGCGCGCTTGCGAGCCGCAGCGGCCCTCGAACCTCTTACCGTTCGATTTGACGGTGAGGCATCCGGTATGCAGGCTAGAGACTTTGGAGATCGTCGTCACCGAGTTATTCTCTCCGTCGACGACGTAGAGCATGTCGCGATTCGCGTCATACTGCAGGCCCGACGGGCCGAGAATGCTTCCCGGGGGGCCGCCGTTGACCGGAAAGCCCGTCGCGATCACCTCGGTGCTGTAGGATCCGCCGATGCTGATGCGCACGATCGACCCGTCAGCCGCGTTGCTCTCGTAGACGACGGGGCTTCCCTTTTTTGGCTGAGCGTACGTTTCGCCGAACGGACTGTTGAAAGGACTGCCGGATAAGTTGGTAATGAGCGAGCCGCTCGAAGAGAATATCGGGTTGTCGTTAGCGGCGAAAGCCGCGGCGAAGATCGTATCGTCAGAAGTAAGCGCAACCGCCGTGCAGCCCAACAGCGTGGTCGGATCGGCCGCGACGAGCGCCGGCGTAGAGCCGGGCTTGGGATGCAGGGCTACGATCGTGTAGCCGGTGCCCTGAACGTTCCCGTTGTCGTTGAAGTTGCAAACGGCAAGATCGCCTTTAGTAAAGGCGCCGTTCGTTGACTTGGCGATGTCG
>DATAQH010000080.1:0-12099 GCA_036264815.1 Candidatus Cybelea sp. | reverse complement strand
ACCGCATCGCCGTGATGCGCGACGGCAGCATCGTCGCGGTAAAGCCCCTCGCCGATTTCTCGCCGGGCGAGATCGTCCGCGACATGGTGGGACGGCAGCTCGACGCGCATTTCCCGGAATTGGTTTCGCTTGCGCCCGATGCGCCGGCGCGCCTGGACGTCCGAATGCTTTCGCGGCGGCTGGCATTCGAAGACGTGAGCTTCACCGTTCGCAGCGGCGAGATCGTGGGTCTCGCGGGCCTGATCGGAGCCGGACGCACCGAGATACTGCGCGCGATTGCCGGTGCCGACGTGCCCGATGGCGGCGAGGTGAAAGTCGACGGCGCGTCGCTGCGGCCGGGAGACATCGCGGGCGACATCGCCGCCGGAGTCGCCTTCATCACTGAGGATCGCAAAGGCCAGGGCTTGGTGCTCGGGCTGACGGTGCGCGAAAACGTTTCGCTCGCGCACCTGGCCGACTTCGTCGACCGCGACCTGCTCATCGACGTCGCGCGCGAACGTGCCGCAGCGACACGGATGATCGAACAGCTGCAGATTCGAACCCCGAGCACCGAACAGCTCGTCTCCAACCTTTCGGGAGGAACGCAGCAGAAGGTCGTGCTCGCGAAATGGCTGCTCGGAAACGCGCGCGTCTTTCTCTTTGACGAACCGACGCGAGGAATCGACGTGGGTGCCAAAGCGGAGATCTACCGCATCATGCTCGAGCTGGCGGCGCGCGGTGCGGCGATCGTGATGGTCTCGAGCGACCTGCCGGAGGTCCTGGGAATGGCCCATCGGATTCTCGTCGTTCGCGCGGGGCGGATCGCGGCCGAGTTCGCGCGCGAGCAAGCCACGCCGGAGCGTGTAATTTCCATCGCCACGGGTGCGGCGGCATGACGGCTGCGGAGCGTCGGGCCTACTGGCTGCGAATCGGCGTCGCGTCGCTGGTTTTAATCGCCTTGATCGCGATCGTAGACGTCGCCTCCCACGGCTCGTTCCTCGAGCCCAGCAACATCGTCCGCGTGCTGCGGCAAATAACCTACAACTGTATTCTCGGCGTCGGCCAAACGTTCGTGATCATCACCGCCGGCATCGATCTCTCGGTCGGTTCGCTCGTCGCGCTGACGGGCGTCGTCGCCGCACTCTTTGCCAACACGCTGCACTTGAGCGGTTTTCCTTTGATCGCGGCGACGCTGATCGTGGCGGTCGCCGTGGGATGTGCGGCGGGCTGGGTTAACGCACTGCCAGTCGTCAAGCTCAACCTGCCGCCCTTCATCACGACGCTTGCGATGCTCGAGATGGCGCTCGGCGCTTCGTTCATTCTCTCCCACGGACGCCCGGTGGCGCTGCAGACGACCGATTTCCAAAATACCGGCATCGGCTCGTTTCTGGGAGGAGTGACTAAGGCGTTGCACGTGCCGAGCATCCCCGTGCCGGTCATCTGGATGCTCGTCGTCATCGTGGGGGCCTCGGTGTTGCTGAACCGCACGCGTTTTGGCCGCTACGTCTTTGCAATCGGCGGAAACGAAGAAGCGGCGCGGCTTGCCGGCATCAACGTCGCGCGCGTCAAGACGATGGTCTACGTTATCAGCGGCGGCTGTGCGGCGATCGTCGGATTCTTGTATATGGCGCTTTTTTCATCGGGTTCGCCGCAAACCGGAACCGGCGACGAGCTCCTCGAGTCGATCGCGGCGGTCGTCGTCGGCGGAACGAGCCTGATGGGTGGACGCGGCAGCGTCATCGGCACGTTTTTTGGCGCGTTGCTCATCGGCGTGCTTTACAATGCGATGAACTTGCTCAACGTCGATTCGTATCTCCAAAAGGTTTTACTCGGCGCCGTGATCTTGCTCGCGGTCGTTCTCGACGAACTGCGCAAACGGTATCTTTCACGGTAGCCCCGGGTTAATAACTTCGCCCGCTCTATCAAGAGAAATCAAAGAAAAAAATTGTTCCGAGTATGAAACACCAGGCGGAACGCGCCCGGTATATGTAGGCGGTACACCAAGCTGTCTACTGAAATGGAAAACGACCAAATGATGAATCGAATTTCGCTGCGACGCACACTCGGCGCCATGGGATTGCTGCTGGCATTCGGAGGCCAAGCAAGCATAGCGCTGGCAGGTACCAGCGGGGGCATTGCCGGCATCGTGACCGATGCAAAGACCGGAGCGCCGATTTCGGGCGTGCTCCTGCAGATCACATCTCCCTCTCAGAGCGTCAAGACGACGACCGACGCTCACGGCCGATACATCGTCTTTGCTCTGCAGCCCGACAACTACACCGTCTCGGCTGAAAAAGATGGATACGATGCGCGGTCGGTCTCAGATGAGGCCGTCTTCGCCGATCAGACCCAGCAATACGATCTGAAACTCACCCCGGCATCGCAAGAATCGAGCTCGGGCGGCGCCACGCGTTAAGCGCGCCAGCACCGGTACGAGCGGCGTTTGCGCGGCTTATGAGCCTATCGGGCTATACGACATAGCCCGACAGGCTCTCAGCGCTGGAATCGTAAGCCGCGCATCGCTCGCTCTAAAACGGAAAGTCTTTTTGCGTCAGGCCGACGTTGGTCTTGAGGTCGGAGACGTTCTCGTCTAGTACGATTTGCGACCCGCTGTAGAGGATTTGACGGAGCGGCCAGTGCGACTCTTTCGAAAGATAGAGGATCTGGTCGCTGATTCCGTAGTTCGCGCTCGGATCGGACGGCTTCAGCTCGAGACGGTCGGTTTCGACGCCGTTGATCTTCCCTCCGTCGACCTGCGTCAACTTGCCCGCAATGGTACCGTAGGTGTCGACGATCCGCTGCAGCAAGCCATCGGGAATCGTCACTCCGCGCAACGACGTGGCGCGCGGATCGTTGATGCTGACCTTCAGGTGAATTCCCGAGAGAAAGCCGCCCTGGTGTCCGCTGACTTGATCGCCGCCGGTCCAGACGCCGCCGGATCCCTTACCGTCGCCCGAAAGGATCAGGGTCTTCACGTAGTGCGGTTTCATGAAGTCGTACTGATAGACGCGGTCCTGCGTTTGAGTGCCTTTGGCTTCGTGCACGTGCAGGACGCACGTGTAGTCGTTGGCGGCGGCAAAGGCTTTGTCGAAGGCTGCGATCGCCGTTACTTCGTTGGCTGCGCGAACCCCGACGCAGTTTGCGGCGACGAAAAGGGCAAGCAGCGGCAGCGAACCTTTAAAATTCACGGTTGTCTCCTTGAGGTGACGTTCTTTACGTGGCGGACTGCGTACTCTCGTCCATCAACAATGTCCCGTGCTTGCCTTTGACGCCGATGAGGACATCGCATTTTGCGTCTGCGGCGATCTCCTCGATCGCGCGGCCGAGCGGCGCGCCGGTATACTTTCCTTCGCGGAACGAGCCGAGAATAATGAGATTTGCCTTAACGCGTTTGGCTACGTCCAAAACGGCTTGTTTGGTCGAACGAGCCTTGATCGTCTCGGTCCGGATCGCGACGTTGTGGCCGTTGGCGATCGTCTCCGCCGCACCGAGCGCATCGAGTGCCGTGCGCTCCTCGAAGGGCATCTCGGCATCGGGCGGCAGCGTGTACGGAACCTCGATCACGTAGAGCGCTAATAGCTCGGAACGCTCGCCGCGTGCGAGCTTGACGGCCAACGCCATCATGTGCGACGAATCGATCTCCGGCGAGAAGACGACGATCAAGCTGCCGACCAGCCGCTCGAGCTCGCGCTCGGCTTCGGCCGCGATGCGCAGCACGTACGACTGAGGCGGATGCAGCATCCAGTTGAGCGTCGCACCGACCGCCGCAGCGATGAGCAGCGCGATCAGCGCACCCGCGATCGTGACGTGCACGTCGCCGCCTAAGGAGATCACTGCATTCCCCGAACGCGGGCGATCAGCTTGAGCCGATGGACGCCGAGCGCGATCATCGCGATGCCGAGGACGACGCCCGGGACAATCGCGAACCCGCCCACCGGCACTACGGCGAGCATCCGCACGAGGATGACGATGCCCAAGAGAATCATCGCACCGGCGAGCACGGCGCGCAGAAGCAGCACTGCGGGGCCCCTACCTGCCGCCCGCGGCGCGCCGTTGGTCGCTGGCGCGGAGATTGCGCAGATACTCGTCCATGAGTTCCAGCTCGCCGGCGCGCCGGAGGATCTCCGTCTGTTCGTTACGCCAGTCGTGTTTCTGCGAGCGAAGAATCGGAAGGCGGCGGTGCCGGCGGTAGAAGAGGTAGGCGATCAGTCCGAGGAGCAGCCACGTCGGACCGAAGATGCGCCCAAGCGCGTGCGTGCGTAAGGTGAAAAGCAGAATCGAGAAGATGCCGAGGAACCCGATGACTGCAACGACCGGAAAGTCGACCCGCTCGCCGCGAAATCGCATCGGTATATTGAACGGAATCTTGAACTTGCGCGGGCTCAATGGGTCCATCATGCGCAGACCGATCAAGCCTAAGAAGACGAACGAATAGCTCGTAGCGGCTCCGAAAGCGTAGAGGTCCGCGAGGAACTCGAGGCCATTTTCGCCGTGGAAGAACCGTGCGTACAGGGACGAAACGCCGGGAAAGAGCGCCGGTGCGGCCGCAAAGACGAGCTCGATGAGCGCAATCGCGGAAAAAAAGACGATCGAGATCGCCGGCGTCCGGTAAGCTCGATTCACTCGTTGGAAGAGCGAGGGCAGCAGGTTGCTGCTGCTCATCGCATAGGCGATGCGCGAACTGCCGAAGACGCCCGAGTTCGAGGAGATCAGTAAGAGTACCGCACCCAGCACGGGGACGTAGAGGGCCGCGAACGCCCCGTAGTAGGGAATCTGCGCGGCCAGGAGCGCGACCGCCTTTCCTTGATTGTCGGAGTTCTGCGGGAATATCTGCCAGAATTGCATCGGGTGGCCGGCGGAATCGGTGATCGGGTGCCACGGCTGCAACCCGAGCGCAAGGTTCGAATAGGCCAGCGCGAAGATGAGAATCGTCAGAATGAGCGCGATCGAAGTTCGCGGGATGATCGAAGCGGGGCGCTGCGTCTCCTGTGCCGCCTGCGAGATCGACTCGAGCCCGACAAACGAGATGATCGCCAGCGACGTCCCCAGCATCAGCTCGTAGGGCGAGGGCCAGTGCAGCTGCATCGTGTGGATTAGGAGCTGCGGTCGAAAGGCGAAGAGGAAACCGAAGCAGAGGATGCAGGTTTCGCTGATAACGTCGAGCGCCGAAACGACCCCGTTGAACGCGGTGCTTTCGCGAACGCCGACGACGTTGAGCAGGCAGAGCCCGATAACCAGCCCGAGGACGACGATGAAGTGCAGCCACGGATGCACCGAGTTCACCAGCGCCGGCGCAAGCTGGCTCGTGTAATCGACCGAGGTCCAGGCGAAGAGCGTCACGTCGATCGTGAAGTCGAGCAGCACCGCCCACCCGGCTATGAAGCCGAAGATGTCGCCGAGGCCGCGCATTACGAAGTACTGCCCTCCGCCCGCGACCGGGTAGGTCGCGGCGAGTTCCGTGTACGCCAGGCCGATGCAAACGTAGACGACGCCTGCGAAGAGGAACGCGACGTTCGAGGCTCCGGCCGCCCATGCCAGCACGAGTCCCAGCCCGACGAAAATGTCGGCGCCGACGTCGGAATAACCCCAGGAGAAGGAGCCCCAGGGCGTGACGCTGCGGCGCAGCTCCGGCTTCGGCGTACTGTTCGAAGTACTCACTAAAACGCGTTTCGATGGAGGTTCAGGCGGCGACCGTCCAGCGTGACCACGTCGAAGCGAAGCTTCGCCGAAGGTGCGACGATCTGCGCGTAGTCCGCGGCGATCCGCCGAAGCGTGGCGCGCTTGCGCGCGTCGACGGCCCCGAGCGCCGAGCCGAACGTCCTCGAGTCACGCCGCTTCACTTCGACGATGACGAGCGTCGGTCCGTCGAGACAAACGGCGTCGATCTCTCCGCCGGGCAGCCGGACGTTGCGGGCCAGCACGCGGTAGCCGCGCGATAAAAGAAAGCGGCTCGCACGATCCTCGGCCTGCCTCCCTTTTTCAGAGTTAGTCTTCAACGTATTGCAGCCCCAATGCCAGCTGCGCGTCGCGAACGCGCGCCCAGTTCGCGCGGTGGTGGACGCTCGGCCCGTGTACGCGCAGCGCCTCGATGTGCTGCGGCGTCGAATAGCCTTTGTGAAGGGCGAAACCGTAACGCGAATCCTCCCGGTCGAGCTCGACCATCAACGCGTCGCGGTAGACCTTGGCGACGATCGAAGCGGCCGCAACGACGGCGCAGCGTGCGTCGCCCTTGATCAGCGGTTCCTGCGGCCCGGAGAAAGAGCGGATGCGCACGGCGTCGGTGATCAGGTACTCCGGCGCCGCTTGCAATGCGGCAATCGCGCGTTCCATCGCAAGGACGCTGGCCCAATAGATGTTGAGCCGGTCGATCTCGGCGACGCACGCGCTTCCGACCGACCACGCGGCGGCGCGAACCTTGATGATCTCCGCCAGTTTAATCCGCAGCTCGGGCCGGACTTGTTTCGAGTCGTTCAGCCCCTTGATCAGCAGGGGCTGCGTCGCCACGACGCACGTGGCGACCACGGGGCCGGCCAGCGGTCCGCGCCCGACCTCGTCGATGCCGCCGACGAAGAGAAAACCCTTCGCCCGCGCGGCGTCCTCGAAGAGGTGCAGCCGATGCAGCCGCCGCCGCTCGCGTTCGTACGCGTTGCGTGCTTTACGTTCTTTCGGAGTCACCGGCGGTCTCCAAGGAGATGCGTCCGAATACGCCTTCGTTAAATGCGCGAATGTACGAGTACGCGGCGTTGTGGTAGTCGAGTTCGCCGCCGCGCCGGACGAAGCCGCGGGTGGTCGCGAATGCGTGCAGATCGGGAACCGTGGTTCGGGGGTGCGAGGCGAGCAGCCATGCATGAAACTCGGCAACGACCTCTTGCGCGTCATAGTGATCGCTGGGAACGGCGCCGCAGATCGCTAGCCTCCACTGGGCCGCCGCCGTCGAGATTCTCGGCGGCAGAACGCCGGGGGTATCCATGAGCTCGATCGCCGGCGAGAGGCGGAACCACTGCACTTGCCGGGTTACTCCGGCGCGCGCCTCGGTTTTTGCAGCCCCGCGCCGCAAGAGCGCGTTTACGATCGTGGACTTCCCGGAGTTCGGTATACCGACGATCATCGCTCTCGATACTCCGCCCGGCCCTTTGCGGCGCCCCGGTGCCGGGGCGATTGCCGCCGCAATGCGCGCGACACTGCGCGGATTTCGTCCGTCGACTGCCACGGCGGCGTAACCGCGCAGCGAGAAGTCTCGCAGCCAGAGCTTGGTCGACGCCGGGCTCGCGAGATCGTCGCGGTCGAGCGCGACGATGCGCGTCCTCTCTGCGGCGAGCTCGTCGAGTATGGGATTGCGGCCGCTGCGCGCGATGCGCGCATCGACGACTTCTATCACGACATCGATCGCCCGAAGATATTCACGAATTCGGCGCAGAGCCTTGGCCATGTGGCCCGGAAACCATTGGACGTGACGCTCCAACTTGGTATTCACAGTGCCCCGTTCGCGCTCCACGTGGTCGCCTTTCCTACAGCGCGCCGAGCATCCGCGGCGGCCAGACGCCCGCGATCGCGCGGCCGATCAAGCGGTCGTCGCCGACGGCACCAAAAAAGCGGGAGTCTTCGCTATTAGCCCGGTTGTCGCCGAGGACGTACACGGAGTTCGCCGGTACGACGACCTCGCCGAAGCTGCGGTCGTCGGGCTCCTTGACGTAGGGTTCCTCCAGCGGCGTACCGCCGGTGTAGACGCGCCCTCGATCGATGCGAATGCGGTCGCCGGGAACGCCGACGACGCGCTTGATGAAGACCTCTCGATCGTCGCCTTCGTGGCGGAAGGCGACGATGTCGCCGCGCTTCGGGCTGCCGAGCCGATACGCGAACGTATTGATGAGAACGAACTCACCCGACTGGATGTGCGGCTCCATCGAGAGCCCCGAAACCTCAGGCAAGCGCATGAAGAAGGCCGCGATCAGAAGGCAGAGTACGGCCAGCTGCAGCGCCAGGCTCGCGATCGACCGCCATCGCAAGATGCGGGGCACGCGGTTCGACTTCGCGCAGACGCCTACAGAATCTTGGCTTCCGAGGGCGGCCAGAAGATCAGAAAGGCGCGTCCGGTAAAGCCGCCCTGCGTCCCTTTGCGCGCCCCAGCGGCAAACTGCCCTTGATCCTGCGCGAAGCCCCAGATATGCGAATCTTCGGAATCGTTGCGGTTGTCGCCGAGCATGATGTAGCAATGCGGCGGAATCTTATCCGGTGCGGTCCAATTGGAGGCGGGCGGAACGTTCGCGGAGCCGGGATCGAGGCGTTGCCAGCCGACGCCGTAGCTCACGTAGATGCCGTAGTCGCGGATCTCCAAATTGTACGCCGGCTTTTCGGCGATATACGGCTCTCGCAGCGCCGTGCCGTTGAGGTATACGGTGCCTCCGGATATTCGAATGTTATCGCCGGGACGTCCGATCACGCGCTTGATGAAGTCGTCCGGCGTCGGAACCGGAGGCGGGAAGACCACGATATCGCCTTCGTTGGGGCGGTGAAACCGATATTCGAATTTGTCGACGAGCAGGACGTCGTGAATCTGCAGTGTCGGCAGCATCGAACCCGAGGGAATATAGTAGGTCCGCGCGACGAATGTGATGAGAACCCACGCAGCGAGACCGGCAATGATGAACGGATCGAGGAACTCGCGGGCAATGGCCGTGCTGCGCCCGGCCGATCCCGCGACGACCGGACGCAGCGAGAGTGCCGCACGGGCAACGGCGATTACCGCGACGATGGCGAGCAGCTCGTAGGGCGTCATTACCGGCTACTTCTCCAAGACGCGCAGGCGCTCTGGCGGCCAAACGATCGCAAACGCTCTGCCCGTAAAGGCGGCATCGACCCTGCGCCCGGCGAGCGGGCCCTGGGCAAAGCGTCCGTGCAGCTGAGCGAAACCCCAGACGTGCGAGTCGTCGGAATAGTTTCGGTTGTCGCCCAGAACGAAGTAGAAGCCGTTCGGCACGCGATCCGGTGCTTGCCAGCGGGCGCGCGCCGGGACGTTCGCGTCGCGTGAGTCCAGCGGCGCGCCGTTGACGTAAATCGCGTAGTTGCGGATCGCCAGGTCGTAGGCCGGCGGCTGGTTCTCGTAGGGTTCGGCCAAACGGATGCCATTTCGGACGACGATACCATCGCGGATGGCAATCGTGTCGCCCGGCACGCCGATAACGCGCTTCACGAAGTCGTTTCCGCCGGCGGGGACCGGTGGAATGAAGAGGGCGACGTCGCCGTCGTGCGGCCGCGCGAAGCGATAGGCAATTTCATCGACCAGCAGCACGTCGCGAACTTGCAGCGTCGGCACCATTGAGACCGACGGAATATAGAACGTCCGGATGACGAACGTGATCAGAAACAGCGCGACCAAGCCCACGATAATGAGCACGTCGAGCAGTTCCTTGAGGGTCGCGTTCCCAACGCGTACGCTCCACTTTGCGAAGGCTCCGGCAGAGAGTGCGGCCCGAGCAATCGTTAAAAGGCAGAGGAGCCCTACGAGCTGGAGCGGTGTCAGAGCGGCGCGTCAGGTTCCTTTAGCTTTCTTTTCCTTGATTCGGGCTGCCTTGCCGACCTTCTCGCTCAAGTAGTAGAGGCGGCTGCGCGCGACGATGCCGCGTTTCCCGACTTCGATGCGCTCGACGCGGGGGCTATGGAGTAAAAAGGTCTTCTCGACGCCGACGCCATGCGCGATGCGCCGAACCGTGATCGATTCCGCGGCGCTGCCGCCCTTGCGAACGATGACGACGCCCTCGAACATTTGCGTCCGCTCCTTGCCGCCTTCGACGACCTTGGAGTAAACCTTCACGGTGTCTCCGGGGCGAAATTTCGGGACCTCCTGCTTCAGCTGGTCGCGTTTGAGCGCGTCGATCACGTTCATGTATCTGTCTTCCTGAGTGCAAGCGCGGCGGGCGCAACGAATAGCCGGGCACGGAGCCCGGCAGAACCCCCGTATCCTATCACGGGCTTTCCTCGGGTTGCAAGGCGTTATCGAGCAGGCCATTATCGAGCAGGTCTCGGCGCCGGGCGGCGGTTCGAAGACGGGACTGTTCGCGTCTCCATCGCGCGATTTTGGCGTGGTCGCCGGAGAGGAGCACCTCCGGCACGTCCACGCCGCGGAACGTTGCCGGCCTCGTAAAGCTCGGGTAGTCGAGCATCCCGGCCGAGAACGACTCGCTTTCGAGCGACTCCGGGCGGACTGCTCCGGCAAGCAACCGTATTGCCGCATCCATGAACGCGAGCGCCGGAATTTCACCCCCTGTCAAGACGAAGTCGCCGAGCGAATATTCTTGGATCGGATAGAGCAGCCCGAGGCGGTCGTCGATCCCTTCATAGTGTCCGCAAACGATGACCACGCGATCGAGGGCGGCGAGCCGGTGCGCGTCTTGCTGCTCGAACCGCTTGCCGCTCGGGCTGGGGACGACGATGAGGCGGCGTTCGTCCGGGGGCGCCCCTTCCAGAACGCCGTCGAGAACGCGAGCCAGCGGTTCGATGCGCAGCACCATGCCGGGTCCTCCGCCAAAGGGCGCGTCGTCGGCTCGTTCCCCCTCCCCGAGATAATCGAGCAGGTGGAGGTAGCGCACTTTTGCGATTCCCGCCTCCACCGCGCGTCCGACGATCGAAAGGCCGACGAAGGGCGCGAAGACTTCGGGAAAGAGCGTGATGACGTCGATCTCGAACACCGCGCAGAGTGTTCCGGAATCGAGGGGAATTTGCTTGCGCGCTCGCGGCTCTAGGGAGGCGCGATTTTGCCGGAGCTCAAGCCGAGCTCACCGCGCTGCTCGAGCGGGAGCGGGACGGGCTCGAACGCGCCTTTCTTCTCAACAAGCGAGGCGTCGCGCGCGTCGGGCTCGATTTGCGGGATCTGGCGCGTGACGATTTTTCCGCGGCGCTGGAAGCCAACGCGCACCACGCGCCGGCTCTGACCAATCTCGGCAACCTGCTGCTCGAGGCGGGACGGGTCGAAGAGGCGATTTCGCACTACGAGCGGGCGGTCGAGAGCGACCCCGATTACGCGGTCGCGTATTTGAATCTCGGGGTCGCCTACAAACGCGCGGGCCGCGTCGCCGAAGGGGTGCGTGCGTTGCGTAACGCGCAACGCTTGGAGGACCGGCAGAGAGCTACCGCTCTGCGCTCCTTCCCGCGGTTTCGTTCGCGGTGATACCTTCGAGGTACTGGAATAACTGCGGAAGCGTGATGCGCTCCAACGCCGTTTGCTCGTGGATCGCTTCCCCGTCGGCGCCTTCGTCGCGAAGATAGCAGCGAGTCTCCACCGCGCCGTCACTTCCGCTGACGAACGACACCGCAAAGCCGCGCCCGGGAGCTTCGTCGTAGATGCGCATCGTTTCGGGATTGAGAATCTCGATGGAATGCGCGGAGTTCTGTGCATCGAAGATCAGAATCTTCAAGTCGTCGAAGTTGGTTACTTCGATCAAGCCGACGACGAAAATGCTCTTGGTCGAGAAAAACTCGTGCCCGCGCTTACTGCGGCTTGAAATTTCGTAAAAGACTCGTCGTGCAACGAATCGGTTGAGAATCTTTCGCAGGGTCGCAAGCGAAGCGAGCGTTTCCGTGCGATTGCCGCGGGTATAGACGATCTTCACGGGGCCCTCATGCTTGCACAGCCCCGCAGGGAAGCCCTTCTCCGGATCGGCGGAAGTCCGCAGGCATTCGCGGAAAGGCGAGGCTGCGATGTTCTCCGTACCCGATATCCTGGTCGTCTCGGTTCTGGCGCTCTTGCTCTTTGGGCCCGATCGCCTGCCGGGGCTCATGCGTCAGGCCGGACGTTTCATGCGCGAGGTCCAGAACACGTCGCATTCCTTTATCGCAGAAATGGAGCGCGCCGCCGATACGGGCGAGCCGCCGCCGAACCTCTATCCGATCGAGCCTCCGCCCGCGCCGCCGCCCGAGCCCCCGACGGCTGCGGCAAAACGGCTAAACGACGACGCCTAAATATTGAAGTTCTGACGGATCTCCGTGATGCGTTGCTGGACGATCGAGCGCACCTGCGAGTGCAGCCGCTCCTTTTGTTCGTCGGGAAGGCGCCGGTAAACCATATAGCCGGCGGACGAAAGAAGGCCGCCGAGCAGCCCGGCAAGGACGATTTTTCCGGCCTCA
>DATAQH010000029.1:0-11156 GCA_036264815.1 Candidatus Cybelea sp. | reverse complement strand
CGACGCCGGCGGCAATGGCGGTCTCGGGACCGAGCACGACGAGATCGATGCCTTCAGCGCGCGCGCGCTCCGTGATCCCCTTGCCGTCGGTGGCGGAGATGTCCCAGTTCTCACCGCGCGTCGCCGTTCCGGCATTGCCGGGGGCTGCAAAAACGGCCGTGCACGACGGCGATTGCGCGAGACGCCAAGATAGCGCGTCTTCGCGCGCACCGTTACCGACGACGAGAATGCGCATGCGCTACTCCCATTCAACGGTTGCGGGCGGTTTGGTCGTGATGTCATATGCGACGCGGTTCACGCCGCGGACTTCGTTGACGATGCGCGCGGCGATCCGTTCCAGCAACTGATGCGGAAGGCGCGCCCAATCGGCGGTCATGCCGTCTTCGCTCGTGATCGCCCGCACCGCAACGAGGTTGGCATAGGTTCGTCCATCACCCATCACGCCGACGCTTTTGACCGGCGTCAGGACGGCGAAATACTGCCATGGGTGCGGGGAGAGCGTCGCGCCGTCGATCTCTTCTCGAACGATGGCATCTGCCGCGCGCAAGACCTCGAGCCGTTCTTGCGTTACATCGCCGATGATCCGCACCGCGAGGCCCGGCCCGGGGAAGGGCTGGCGGCCGACGATCGCTTTGGGCAGGTCCAGCGCTCGCCCGAGGCGGCGCACTTCATCTTTGAAGAGCATTCGCAGCGGCTCGATCAGTGCGAGATTCATCTGTTCGGGCAGGCCGCCGACGTTGTGGTGCGATTTGATCTTTTGACCGGCCTTGCTCTGCGGCGTCTTCGATTCGATGACATCGGGATAGAGCGTCCCCTGGACGAGATATTTGACGCCGGGAATCTTCGCCGCCTCTTGCTCGAAGACCGAGATGAACTCGTGGCCGATCGCGACGCGCTTGCGCTCCGGGTCGTCGACGCCCTCGAGCTTGCGCAGAAAGCGCTCGCGCGCGTCGACGGCTACGACGTTGAGGTGCAGCACGTCGCGAAACGCGGCGACGACTTCGGCGGCCTCGTCTTTGCGAAGCAGGCCGTGGTCGACGAAGACGCAGGTGAGCTGCTCGCCGATCGCGCGCGCGACCAGCGTCGCTGCGACGGCCGAGTCGACGCCGCCGGAGAGCGCGCAGATCGCCTTGTCGGCGCCGACGCGCGTGCGGATCTCCCGCACCGACGTCTCCAAGAACGATTCCATCGCCCAGTCGCTGCCCAGACCGGCGATCTGGTGCAGGAAGTTGTCGAGAACGACGCGCCCGTACTCGGTCTGCACGACCTCCGGATGGAACTGAACGCCGTAGATATTCTTCTTCGGATTGCCCATCGCAGCGATGTGGCAGCGCGCCGTTGCGGCGAGCGCGTGATAGCCCGACGGCAGCTCGACGACGGAGTCGCCGTGCGACATCCAGGCGCGCGACTCTTCGGGAACGCCGTCGAAGAGCGGCGTCGCGCGATCGGCGACGATCAGCGTCGCCGGACCGTACTCTGCGTGATCGAGCGCGACCAGCTCCGCACCGACGTCGCGCGCGAGCAGCTGCATCCCATAGCAGATTCCGAGGATCGGTACCCCCGCGCGCACGATCTCTTTGTCCATCTCCGGCGCTCCCGCAACCAGCGTGCTCTCGGGGCCGCCGGAAAGAATCAGCGCATCGGGATTGCGCAGCGAAAGCGCACTCCACGGCGTATCGTACGGAACGATCTCGCAGTAGACGCCCGATTCCCGCGTTCGGCGCGCAATCAGCTGGCTGTACTGCGCGCCGAAATCGAGAATCAGAACCGTGTGCGCCATCGCCCTTGTGCTAGGCGGCTGCGGCCGCGGCGGCCTTCAGCGCCGCGTCGTAATCGGGTTCCGACGCGACCTCCGGCACCAGCTGGAGGTACGAAACGGTGCCGTCCTTGGCGATGACGACGATCGCGCGGGCCAGCAGCCCAAGTTCGGAGATCAGAAGCCCATAGTTGAGCCCGAAGCTGCGTCCGCGATAGTCGGAGAGCATCTCGAGCGCCACGCCGCCTTGTTCGGTGCCCCAGCGGGTCATCGCAAACGGCAGGTCCATGCTGACGACCCACGCGCTGACGCCCTCCGGGAGCTCGCCGAGACGGGAGTTGAACTTTTGCGACTCGAGCGAGCAGACGCCCGTGTCGAGCGACGGTACGACGATCAAGAGCGCGGCGCGCTTTCCTGCATCGAGCAGCGCCTCACGATTCACGGTCGATAGATCTTTTGCGGTCAACTCAAAATCCGGCGCCGGATCTCCGGCGCGCAGCTCTGGGCCGAGCAGCGTCATCGGATTGCCTTTAAAAGCTACCGCGCCGGCTCTCTCCGGTACGTTGCCAACGGTCATAGAATCCCTCCTCGTTCGAAATGGCGCAATGGTTGGAATGAATTTACGTCAACACGTCCGCGAGACGATTGGTGTCGCGAGCCATCACGACTTCCATCGCGATCCGTTCCCCGACCGAAACGTCGCGCCCCCAGCGATAGGCCGAATACGGCGTGTAGCGGGTGCCCGGCGAACCGGCAATCCGCAGGGAGACGTCGTAGCAAACGAGCTCTTTGGGCGGTCCGGCCGCAACGATGCACTGAAGCGCGAACGGACCGATAATGCCCGGCGGCACCAGTTCGCGGGCCGCCTTCACGAAGCGTTCGCCCATCTCGAAAGCCGGCTCGAGTAACGACTCGACGACGGTCGCTGCGATGTGGCCGGCCTCTTCGAGGCGCATCGCGATTCCACGCACGGCGTCGAACGCCGACGGCGGCACGTTGCGAAAACCTTCGAGGTTGGTCTGACGCCGCGTGTCGGTACCGGAGAGCTCGATCTCGCCCAAAAGCGGCGAGTAGAAAAAGTTGAAGTTTACCGAAGGGCCGAGTGCGAATTCCTCGATCCGCGCCGAGGCGATGCCGTGGGCCGAAATGGTGCCCTCCTCGAGCAGCCGGTCTCGTGTCGAATAATACTCCTCGGGAGACGACGCGAGAAAGAACGCGCGCTCGAAGGAAACCCGCGCGTGCGGCGCTTTCACCATCACGAGCCGGTCGATATCGTCGGGCGAAGCGTAGCGGCGCGGATGGCGAATGGCGGCGTGGCGTAAGAGCGTGTATTGGTCGACTCCACCGTGGAGCGAGCGCTCCTCGGCACGCAGCAAGCGCCGGCTGCCAAAGAACGGGACGAGCATCCGGTTTTCGATCTGGTCGTAGTCATACTTCGTTTGGAGGTAGACTTCAAAGGAGCGATTGGCGATGAAGATCACGTTGCGCTCGAGCAGAGCGTGCTGCACGCTTTCGTTGAGGATATCGGGAAACGCGGCCAGCTCGAGCACCTCGTCGACGCATCCGCGTCCAACGGGGGACTCCTTGCGCGCAAAGTGGCGCGCGTAGGTCTGCTCGCGGCCTTGCGCGGTGACGACTAGATTTCGGAGGCCGCACGCGCGGGCCCCATAGGCAACCTCGAGCGCCGAATGGCTGCCGATCGAGCAGAGCGTCAGCGCGGAGCGATCGTACGCGGCAAGGGCTCCGGCTGCGGCGTCGTTCACGAGGGGCCGAGGAGTTTACGAGCTTGTGGGCTGTCCTGATATTCGACGGTAAGGATCGCCTTTAACTGGCCGGCGGCGCGCCCGGACTGCTGGTCGGTCATGCGCTGCAGCGTCGTATAGCACCAATAAAGGAGCATTGGCAGGTCGCGATCGCGCGGATAGACTTCCTGCATCGCGACGATCGCCTTGGCAACCTGAAAGGCCTGATCGCTTTCGCGGTTCCCGTAATTGTAGTCGAGCATGAAGTTGATGTGCTTAAGCTCGTTCTCGATTCCGAGAATCGACATGCCTAAAGGACCGAAGTACTCGTCCGCCGGAGCGAGCATCGAGAGATAGGCGTCGTGCGGCATGACGGTAACCGTGGCGATCACGCGAATCGGATCGACCGCCTTCAATCGCGTCAGGAACGTCTGCGCGTTCGCTACGTCTTTGGAGGTGTAGCCGTCGCGCCCGGCGTCCGCGCTCTGCGCCGCCGCCACGAACTCGTTCCCCCAGGTCGTTGGCAGGTGCGCGACCGGAAAGCTCGCCGCCGCCGCTCGCGTCAGCGCGAGCGACCGCCACTGCGGGCTGCGCGTCAGCAGCCAGCCGCGCCAGTTCGCCTCAACCTGCTCGATCAGGGCGTCGCGGTCGCCCGGATAGGCGCGAACGTTGGCGGTCGCGTCCTCGTCGGCGTAGCGTGCGAGCTGCTCGGGACTATTCTCCGAGTTGACTCGCGCGAGTAGCCCCTGGGCCTGCCCGATCGTTGCCGTATCTTCGGAGTGCTTGCTCACCCAGTCGGCGGCCTCGCGCACCCACCAGACCGCGCCGTCGTGATTGGTCAGTGGATTGTAGTGCAGGCCGCTGCCGATCGCGACGGTCAGCGAGCAGAGCACCGCATAGTTGGGATCGGTCGGGTACTGCAGCGAGTAGGCACGCCCGGCGTTGAAGATCGTCGACAGATAGACCGACTGCGAGCGAAAGTCCCAGCCGTCAGCATTGCCTTTGGCGAAGGCGTCTTTCATCTGTTGATAGAGCACTGTCGGATCGGCCATCAGGGCCGCCCGGGCGGCGACCGGCGCGCCGAGGATTCCGGCGGCCACGATCAGCGCCGCGGCTAGCCTATAAGACGCTCGAATCATCCAGTACCAGGCGAAGGTTGTTCGTGAGCAGAGCGTTCTTGATCTCGCGCGCGATCCGCCGCCCCGTCGACATCGGCTCGGAATAGTTGAGATACGAGTACGGCGAGCCGTCGATGAAGAGGTTCGTTCCGGCGACGATGCGCGCCGAGATCTCCATCACGTAGAACTGAATGTCCGGCGTGATGATCGTCTCGATGCAAAAGGCTCCGAAGAGGCCCTTGGGCCCGCAGATCTCCTGGCTGACGCGCACGACGTCGTCGCCCATGCGCAGCGCCTCGGCGAGCATCGACTCCCTTAAGGAGACCGGCTGATTGCCGACGACGACGTACGAAGGGTCGACATTCATACCTTCCTGCGCGGCGGCGGGGATGCGCCCGAGGGAATCGACGTTGGTTTCGTAGCGGCGATCCATCGACATGATTTCGAGTTTGTTCTGCAGGGGCGAATAGAAATAGTGAATGTAGAGCGGTACGCCGATGACGTATTCCTGAATGATGTAGGCTTCCTTGAGATCGGCGGCGCGGGCCTCGAAATCTTGCGCATCTCTAATGAACATATATCCTTTACCGCCCGCCGCCCCGTAGAGCTTGACGATAACCGGCCGGTCGATCTCGGCGCCGCTGCGAAATTGGCGCGGCAGTTTCAGCCCGGCGCGCGACAGCCAGTCGCGCTGCAGTTCGCGGCTTGCTTCCCAATCGAGCACGGCCTTATTCCCGAAGTAAGGGATCGTCATCTTCTTCTGCTCTTCGAGCGAGAGATATGCGACGAACGATCCGTGCGGAACGATGATGCTCTTGCGGCGCTGGAGCTCGTCCATCAGCGTCATGAACTGCGAGTAGCGTTCCAGAACGATGACGTCGTCGACGAACGCAAAATCGCGATAGAGCCGCTCGGTATCGCGGTTCGAAATCGCCAGGGTCCCGAATCCCTCGTCGTGAGCGCCCTTGAGAATCTGCAAGGCGGAGTGCGAGCCGAGCGTCGCGATGGTGTACGGCCGGTTCATCGAATTTTACTCTACTCGCCTTTGCTGGGAATGTCCCGTTTCGATCATGGCGTCAGTATACTGCGCGTTCGATCGCGGGGTTGCAGAGAAGCCGCTCGACCGCAGCGCGCAAGCCGCCGGGATCGAACGGCGCGCCGTGCGCGTCCAGCAGCCGCCACGCGACGGCCGCGGGCCTTCGACTGTGCGGGTGAGCATCGGAGTCGAGCGATTCGATCCAAACCTCGCCCGTACGCGGCGCCGGGCGCGCGAGGATGGTCGCGACGTGCTTATTTGGGTTGAATATCCGCTCGTCGGCTTCGATGCGCCGCAGCAGCGCGTGCGAGTCGCCGCCGTCGTCGAACAACCAGATCTCGCTGCGCTCGACGCGTCCGACGCCTAACCCCAGCCGCCGCAGCGCGACCGCGGCCGTATACGCCGTATTGTCGGGGATTTTCAGTGCGATCGCAACGGCGAGATTCATCGCTCGAGGGCCTTCACGAAGCTTTCGAAGAGAACCGAACCGCCCGAGGGGGCCAGAACGTCTTCGTGGCGCCGGCGCTGGAGGTGGTTGAACTCCCAGCCGTCGCGTTCCGGATGCGGCATCACGGCGAGCACGTTGCCTTCGCGATTCACCAGGCCCGCGCAGCCGAGTGCGGAGCCGTTCGGCACGGCGGCGGCGTCGACTCTGCCGTCGGCGTGGGCATAGACGAAGGCGAGGTGGCCGCCATCGACGATCTCTTCCAAGTGCTCGCCGGTCGCGGCGAGACGGCCCTCTACGTGAGCGGCCCAAGCCGGCACGAGCGCCAGCTCGGAGAGCGCGGCCGTTATCGGACTACGCTCGGGCGGGACGGCCAGCTTCATATAAACGTGCCGGCAGACGAAGTGCGGTTCGGGAGCGTTGCGCGTAAAGGCCGCCGTCGGGCGGCGAATCTCGCCGGTTCCCGGCACGAGCCCGGCCTCCAGCAGAATCTGCGCTCCATTGCAGATGCCCAAAACGAGTCTCCCCGCGCGAGCCGACTCGATGACGGCGTCCATCATACGGTCGTGCGCGGCGATCGCACCCGCGCGAATGCGGTCTTCGTACGCGAACCCGCCGGAGAGCACGAACGCGTCGAAGGCTGCGAGCTTCGCGGCATCGGACCAATGCACGAGCTCGGCCGTGCCGCCGCAATCGCGCAGCAGCCGCAGCGTCTCTTCTTCAGAGTTGGTGCCGGGGAAGACCGGCACGGCAATTCGCGCCTTCACGGGTAGAGCTGCTCCAGCGGGCGCGACCAGATGTCGTAAAGACGGCTCACGCCAAAACGCGTTCCGTTGACGACGAGCTCGGGTGCGTCGATCGTGCGTCCGATCTGCAGCGCGCCGGTCACGTCGACGCCGCCGTCGCCGGAGACCTCGCAAAGAAACCCGCCGGCCTCGCAGAGCGGATTCCCGAAATCGATCTCTGCGCCGATCTCGCGGCCCGCATCCAGCGCGCCGAACGCGAGATGTGCGATCGCCGTCAGCATGCCTCCGTCGCCGACGGCGCGGCAGGAGCGTAAAACGTTGCGCGCGTGCGCGTCCCCGACGATCGCGATCGCGGCCCGCTCCGCGTCGTACTCGATGACCGGCAGCGTACCTTCGAGCCCGAGGAGCTCGGCAAGGACGGAGCCGCCGATGGCAAGCTCGCGACTGCCAACCCACAGCAATGCCGAACCGGGCGCTTTGAAGCCGGGCGTTACCGTTACCGAGACGTCGCCGATCGTGCCGACGCACGCGACGATCGCCGAGGCCGGCACGGCCTCGCCGGCGGCCGACTCGTTATAGAGGCTGACGTTGCCGGAGACGAACGGCAGCCCGAGCTCGTTTGCCGCGAGCGCGAGCCCGTCGACGGCGGCAACGAACTGCCCGTACTGCTCGGGTTTGCGCGGGCTTCCAAAGTTGAGGCAGTCGGTGAGCCCGATCGGCTGCGCACCGACCGCGACGACGCGACGCACCGCATCGAGTACGGCACGCTGTGCGGCGTAACCGGGGTCGATGCGCCCGTATCGCGGATTGCCTGCAACGGCGAGCGCGACCCCGAGCGGCGAGCCGGCGATCGGCGCGAGCACGCCCGCATCGGCGGCGCCGCGCGGCAGCACCGTCCGCCCCCGAACGACCGCATCGTACCGCCGGTAGAGCGGCTCGCGCGAGCAGACGTCGCGGTGCGCGAGCACGCGCGGTAACAGTTCGCCGACGTCGACGGCCGGCAGCTCCTGCGGCGGCTCGTGATAGATGACTTCGGTATACGGAAGCTCGTCGCGAATCGAGCCGGTGAGAAACTCGCTCTCGACGTCCATGACCACGTGACCCTGCGACCGCAGGACGTATCGCCGCTCTTCGGTCACGACGCCGATCGCGACGGCGCGCGCATTATACGCGATCTCGGGCAGGCTGAACTCGTCGTTATAAATCCGCAGCAGCTCGGGGACGACCGACGGGGGCACGACCCACATCAGGCGTTCTTGCGTTTCTCCAACCGCGATCACTTCGGGCGTCATGTTTTCGACCGCAACGTTCACGCTGTCGAGATCGATCTGCGCACCGTAACCGCCGTGTCCGGTCATCTCCGCCGAGCAGCCGACGATGCCCCCGGCGCCGAGATCCTTGAAGGCCGCGTCGATGCCGCGTTCGCGCAGCGCCGCAAAGGCACGGTAGCTCGCGCGCATCAAGACATTTTTCAGGAACGGATCGGGGACTTGCACGGCACCCTTGTTGAGCTCGGCGTCGCGCGCGTCGAGCGTCAGCGAGGAGAACGACGCGCCGCCGAAGCCGCTTGGATCGGTCGCTTTGCCGACGAGCACGATCGCCCAGCCGGCCGCGCCCTTGGGCGCGTAGGAGTGAACGATCTGGTCCTCCCTGACGAGCCCCAGCGCGACGACGTTGACCAGCACGTTCTCGTCGAAGCCGCTATCGAAGTAGACGTCGCCGGCAAGGTTCGGAACGCCGATCGCGTTGCCGTAGGCGCCGATTCCGTCGACGACGCCGCGCGCGACGTGGCTCTGATGCGAGTGGATATCCACGCAGCGGCCGAAGCGCAGCGGATCGGCCACCCCGATCACCTCGGCTCCCATGCACAAGACGTCGCGCACGATCCCGCCGATTCCGGTCGCCGCGCCTTCGAAGGGAACGACTTGCGAGGGATGGTTGTGCGATTCGTGCGCGACGACGACTCCATAACGCACGCCGTCGTGCGTACCGAGGTGAAGGATCCCCGCGTCCTCACCGGGCCCAAGCACCGTACGCAACGTTTCGGTGGGAAGGCGCCCCAAGAAGTGACGGCTCGACTTATAGCTGCAATGCTCGCTCCAGGCGGCATCGAAGGCCGCGAGTTCGACCGCCGATGGACTTCGCCCGAGCCGGTGGGCGATGCGTTCCAGTTCGTCTTCGCGAAGGTTAGCCAAGCGCGGACTTTTGCGGCATCGGCGGCGGCTGCTGGAGAGATGCGTCGGCGTGCAGCACCGCGGTGCGCGAGTTCGCTTGCATCAGCAGCGTGCGTCCGTAAAGCACGGTGTCTTCCAAACCGAAGAGCTTAGCGCACTCCATCATCACGCGCCCCGTCTCGTCGCGGCCGTCGAGCACCGGCGCGGAGGACGACGCGTCGAGCATCGCGCGCAGCAGATCGTTCTCGCCGGCGGCGATGATGACCAGGCGCCCAAAGCTGGCGTCGAGCTGCCCGAGCAGCTGCAGAACGAACCCCGGCGTCGTGGCCGGGCTGGCCACGTGGCGCACCGACGGCAGACCCAGCTGCCCCAAAGCGTTGACGAGCTCGTTCGCACGCTCGATGCGTGCCGGTGAATCGGAGATGACGGCGACCATGCCGGGCCGCATGACGGGAAAGGTCCCCACGAAGTCGGCGACGCGCTCGTAGGCGCGTTTGACCGTCTCGAGCGCGGACTCGTCGACGGTCTCGAGGTTGCGATACATCTGCTTGTCGAGCATCAGCTCTTCGCGACCTTGCGGCCAGATGCGCCAGGAGTCGTTGTCGATCACGTCGGCGATCACGAGCTGGCCTTGGTTCTCGCCGCCGGCCAGCCGGCCGAACTCGATCTTGAGATCGACGAGCAAAACGTCGCGCCGCCGCCAGGCGTGCGAAAGAATGTCGAAGGTCAGGCGCGCCAGCTCGCTCATGATGCCGACTTCCTGCGGGGAAGCGATGTTTCGCGCGATGATCTGATCCGGTGCGATCAGCGGATCGTGGTTTGCATCGTCTTTGAAGAAAAACTCGACGACGCGCGGAACGAGCAGGGTGCCGCGCGCAAGCCCCGGATTGCGCTTGACGAACGAACCGGCCGCGACGCCGCGGGTAACGACCTCGAGCGGAATCATGTTCGCGCGCCGCACGACCATCTCGTTGTTGTCGTCGTCCTCACCGCCGGTGAGATAATGCGTCGGCAGGCCGCAGAGATTGAGCAGCCGGAAGACGCGCGCGGTCGTCTGCGCGGCCAACCGTCCTTTCCCAGGGATAACGTTGCGGCGCACGCCGTCGCCCGACGAGATTTGATCGGTCTGCTCCACGACCAGCTGGTGCGGCTGACCGGGGTTCTCGTAGAGCACCTTCGTCTTGCCGCGGGCGATTTCGATCCCTTTGTTCACGTTAGGCTCACTTCGGCTTGACGTGGGAAATCCGGCAGACGATCGATGCGGTCGGCCAAAAGTCTGGCGCGCTGCGGAGCGGTTCCGACCTGGCCGCTCGGATCGAGCAGCCGCCGGATCTCCGCCGGATCCAAAAATGCCGTCAGCGCGCGATCTTCGGCGAGCAGGCGCGCAAGCGGGTTCTCCTCGCCGCGGCGTACCGCTTCCCAGGCTTGCACCGATGCATGGCGCAACGCTTCGTGTAGAGCTTGCCGGTCCCCGCCGGCGCGCACCGCCTCGATCATCACGGCCTGCGTTCCGGTAAAGGGTGCGTAAATCCGGCAGTTCGCGACGATGCGACGTTGGTCGACACGCAATCCCTCGACGACCCTGCGCGCAAGGGTAATCAGCTCGTCGGCACAGAGCAGCGCTTCGGGGAGCACGACACGGCGGTTTGCGCTATCGTCGAGCGTACGCTCCAAGAAATTCGTCGCGGCGTTCTGCCACGTCACGTCGGCATATGCGGGAAGCAGTCGCGCGAGCGAGCCGATTCGCTCGGAAAGAATGGGGTTCTGCTTAAACGGCATCACGGAGCTGCCCACCTGCGCCTTCGCGAACGGCTCCCCGAGCTCGCCGAAGCCGGGACTTGCGAGGATGCGCACGTCCGCCGCGAACTTCGAAAGCGACGCGCCGAGTCCGGCGAGCGCGCTGAGCAGCAGGTAGTCGAGCTTTCGCGGATACGTCTGTGTGCTGATCTCCAGCGCCTGCAAACCGAAATGCTCCAAGACGTAGCTTTCGATCTCGGCCGAGCCGCCGTTCTCCCCGGTCAGACGTTCGTAGGAGGCCGCGGTGCCGACGGCGCCGCGCAGACCCTTGGTCGTCAGATGCTCGAAGACGAAGCGCAGCTGATCGTCGTCGACGAGCACGTCCTGCGCGTACACCGCGAA
>DATAQH010000033.1:0-2760 GCA_036264815.1 Candidatus Cybelea sp. | reverse complement strand
CGGCGTTGGGCACGTAGACGAACTTGCCCGACGGATCGACCGCCACGTACTGGGCGCTCGTGCCGGCGGCAAACGGCGATCCCTTCACCTGCGTCAGCGCGCCGCTGCTCGCAATGGAAAACGCCGACACGTTGCTGCTGCTGCTCGGGCCCACGTTTGAGACGAACGCGAACTTTCCACTGGAATCGACGGCGATCCCCGAGGGCGAGGTGCCGCCGGCAAACGGCGAGCCCTTGAGCTGTTTCAGTGCGCCAGTCGACGCATCGATCGTGAAGGCCGAGACGTTCGCGGAGCCGGCGTTGGAGGTGTAGGCGAACTT
This sequence comes from Candidatus Cybelea sp., assembly GCA_036264815.1. Taxonomy (GTDB): domain Bacteria; phylum Vulcanimicrobiota; class Vulcanimicrobiia; order Vulcanimicrobiales; family Vulcanimicrobiaceae; genus Cybelea. The sequence continues at coordinate 2,441 of DATAQH010000033.1, read as the reverse complement.
GCCGGTCGGATCGACAGCCACGCCCGAAGGATTGGAGCCGGCATTAAACGGCGAGCCTTTCACCGGCGTCAATGCGCCGTCGCTTGCAATTTTAAAGGCGGAGACGTTGGTCGAACCTTCGTTAGCCTCATACGCGAACTCAGCGCCGGCGTCAGGAAATGCTTCGGGCCGCGCGAACGCCCGGCTCTGACTTACGCCGGTACTCGGAAGCGTGGCGTTGGAACCTTGCGATCCGGCGCTCGAACACGCGGAGAGCAGAGCGACTGCGGCGACCGCCGCGATTGGAAGAGCGGCGAAGGGGTTTCGCATTGGGATTGGCTCCTTTTTCGGTTATTGGCTGATCGTCAAGCCGATCGGGTCGTCAAAACTGTAGTCGAGTTTTTTCGCGGGTGCGCCGCCGGCGGGGTATTTGTAAAACAACACGTCTCCGCCGCCCAGCGAACCGCCCAGTGAGTTCGGGCCAACGATCGTTGCGCCCGTGACGAGAAACTGCGAAAAGTCGCTGGAACCCTTAAGCGCGATTTTCTTGAGGATCTTGCCGCTAGCGCCGGTCGTTTCGTAGATGGCCGACGTCTCCGGCATGCTCTGCGCCTGTGCTTCCTGATCGCCGATCAGCAGGTACTTGCCGTCCCACTGAACCTGGCCGGGAAAGTTGATCTTGCCGCCGGTGAGCTTGATATTGACCAGCGCTTTCTTACCCTTCGGGAGCTCGGCAAGCTGGAAGCCGAAACCGTCGCTTGTGGGCTGCCCGTCGACGAAGAGATTTCCCTTATCATCGTATCCGCACCAGTAGACCGCGAACATCTGCGGATCGGTAATGATCTGCGGAGTGCCTTTTGCCTGCGCGTAGATCGCGACGGCGCCCGTGCCGCCGCTGATATTGCCGCCGCTCGTAACCGCAAGATTGCCGGTCGCCGGATCGATGGCGCAGGAGATCGCGGATTCGCCGGGGTCGACGAGCGTGGCGATCGGCGTAGTCCCGCCGTGCTTGAACTCCACGACGTCATCGGAGTTCGGCGTGTTGTTGACGACCCACACGTCGTTCTTCTTGTCGGTGCAGAGGCCGTCGGGATTGAGCATGTCGGTCGTCAGTGCGCCGACGAACTTATCGGTAGGATAGGAAAAGACGTCGACCTCGTTCTTGTCGCCCGAGTAGTCGGAGACGTAGAGCAGCGCTTTGGTTTTTGCGGCCTCAGGCGACATCCACGAAGCGGCTCGGTTCTTCTGCACGGCGGTGCCGCGCACGAACGGGGTTCCGTTCGGGGAGACCGTTGCCGGAGAGATTCCGGCCGCGCCGGCCGGAGCGTAAGACTGGGCACCTCCGCCTCCGCCGCAGCCGGCGAGAATCGCCAATGCCAAGCTCGAGCCTACTGTGTAAGCAGTGCGGTGCGTGGTCTTCATTCGAGGACAACTCCCGTTCGTGCGATGCAAATTGCTGCCAGAAGGTTCTCTTATGAGAACCTCCGCCTAAGTAGCTCTGCCGGAGTTGGATTTCTTCCGGCAGACTCCTTTTTGCGCCGCTACTGCGGTGGCGGCAGAAGCTTGCGCGGCGTCAGCGTGACGGTTCTGCTCGCAGCGCCGCGCGCAACGGTTACGGTAAACGGCTGGCTGCCCTGGCTGTACGGAAAAAAGTCGCCGAAGCCGAGGCCCGACGCGACTCGATTGCCCGCGAAGGCGGTGATGCGATCGCCGGCCGCGATGCCCGCCTGCGCCGCTGGGCTGCCCGGCACGACTTGGCGCACCTCAAAGGCGGACGCGTCGGTTTGATTGAGGCTGAGGCCGATGTGGTCGCTGCGAAACGGCATGTGCAGGTTTCGATTCGGGATAAACGTCACCGTTTGCGCCTTGTAATCGAAGACGACCGTGAAGCGCTGGAGGAACGCCGAGCCGAGGTTCCCGGCGACGCCGCGCGTTGCGAAGAAGCCGGACTTCACCTGCGGAATCGCGATCGGCACGTTTTGAAACGTTTGGCCAGCGAAGGTAAACGATTTCGCCGCCGTCACGGTTTCGTGAAAGCCGCCGCCGACGCCGCCAGGCGAGGCATACGTGAGGCCGCACTTGGGAAAGAGCTGGTGCTCTTGCACGAACGGCAGGTTGAGCACGACGCCGCCGGCGTTGCCGGTATCGAGCAGATAGTAGCCTTCGACGCCGTCTACGGTCGCGAGCACGTACGAATGCGAGCCGTCGGATTTAAACGGCAGCGTCACGCCGCCGGCGGGCGCGGGCGCGTCGAACGGCGCGACATCCATCACGAGGTCGGCGTAGCGCACGGCGATGCGGAAGTTCGCGAGGTACTCGGAGCCGATGAGGCCTTCGGGTGAGACGCCTTTGCGTGGGCGCAGGAACGGATACGAGAGCGGCGTCACGACGAAGTTCTGATGCAGCAGGCGCGCGCCGCCGAAATCGACGTTCGACACGGGAGCGAAGGCCGTCATCTGCTG
>DATAQH010000017.1:0-2078 GCA_036264815.1 Candidatus Cybelea sp. | reverse complement strand
ATGGTCCGTATCGGCTTGGGTGAGGAGGCCGCGCGACGGTATGGTTCGGCGAGCCTGGTACTCCACGGCGACCTCTATAGCAGCCGCATCATCGGTACGCGCGGAGCCGAAGCGATGAACGCCGCCGTACTGGAGGCGGCTTCGGGCATCGTCGCGTTCTGCAACCTGATGCTTTCGTGGCTGCCGCGTCCGCCAAAGGGATTGCTCGAGCGCGTCCTCGCGGCCGAAGAGGAGACGGCGCGGTTGGCCAAGCGGTACGGCCGAGCCTACCTCATCGCCGACGCGTAAGCTATTCGGAGACCGGCATCGGTACGACGAGTACGTGCGGACTGAAGCCCACTGGCGGCGCATCGGAGGTTCCGGGCGGCGGCCGCACCGGATGCAGGCCGAGCGACCGGCACGACCACGGGCTTGGAATCGCACGCACGACGTCGTCGGGGATCATCGCTTCTTCTGCCGGAATTGCCGGCTTTTCGCCGCGCAGGCGCTGCTCGTCGAAGCCGCCGGCGAGATCGCCGGTTTGGCCGGTCGCGTCGCGCGGGCCGAACGGCATGTAACGCGCTTCATCGGGGAGCTGCGCCAGCGGCGTGCGATTGAAGAGGTGCTCGACGAACTTGATGAGCGAAGCCTGATCGTCGGACTCGTGGATAACGGCGTTCTGCGCATACGGCGAGATCAGCAGCATCGGCACGCGCTGCCCGTTGCCGCACGGATTGCCGTCGGGGCAGACCAGCCACGACGGCGGCGGCACGTGATCCCAGTAGCCGCCGGGATCGTCCCAGGTGATGACGATCGCCGACTGGCCCCAGTACTTGCTGCGTGCGATTGTGTTGACGAGCTGCGCAACGTCGGCTTGCGCCACTTGAAGGTCGGACTCGCCCGGATGGTCGTCGTCGCCGGTAAACGTGTGCGGCGCGGCGTTGGCCGCACGCAAGCCTTGATTGCTCGCGAAGCCGCCTTTAAGGTAGAAGAGCCCGCTCTCGCCGAGTTTACCGTTCGCGACGTCGGAATCGAACCGCGTGACGTCGGCCACGCCGCGATCCATCGATGCGTTGTTCGCGATGTAGCCGAAATAGTGCGGCGCGAGGTGATGCGTGACCAGCGACGTGCGCCCGGGATCGGCGGGGTTGTTGTAGCCTTGCTGATACCACGTCCAATTCACCGCAGCGTCGCCTTTGCCGCGCAGAAAGGCGATGTCGTCGCCGATGTCCTGCGTATAGCTTTTGAGGTCGCCGGATCTTGCGCCCTCGAGATTGAGCAGCACGTTCGCGTAGGTCTGATCGACCTGTTTTTCGGCGCTCGTGTCTTTGGTGTTGTAGGGTCCCCAAGCAGGGTCGAGATCGACGAACATCGGCACGCCTCGCCCGCCGGCTCCTTTGGGATCCGCGGTGTAAGGAGGCCCTGCGGCGCCGTACCTTTTATACTCCGTCTCGCCGTTCTGCGCGGCGATGATCTCGACGTTACTCGGCGCCGACGGCGCGCGCGCTCCCTGAAAGAACGAGTCGAAGAGCGCGAAGCGGCTCGCGTACATCCATAGGTAGGGGATCGTATCGCAATCGACGTGGGACATCGACTCGTCGCCCACCGAAGCGAGTTCGGCCGGATCGGTCATGCCGAGCTCCCGCTGCGCCTTCGCCGGCATCTTCTGCGCCCAGGCGATTTCGGCGGCGACGAAGCCGTCCATCTTACCTGCATTGATGCCGGCATCCACGAGGGCACGCGCGTTGTTCAACAGTCCGAGGTCGGGCGTATCGACGCGGAACGCATTTGTTTGGCGTTTGGCGATCGGGTTATATTGCGAGAAGCCGTGCGCGCGGGCCGCATCCGTGTAGATACCGTCGGCTCCGGGGTAGGTGCCGAAGTAATGGTCGAACGACCGGTTTTCTTGATAGATAACGAAGACGTAACGCACCCGATCGCGCAGGAGGCTCTGCAGATCCGGCGCCGGACTGACGGCCGCGGTCAGCAAGAGCGTAGCGACGACGATCGCGGCTGTACGCATCGCGTCTTACGCTTTCGCCGCGGCTTTGGTTAAGAGGTACTCCTGTGAGATGACGTTCTGTGCGAAGTAGGGTGCG
>DATAQH010000354.1:0-6659 GCA_036264815.1 Candidatus Cybelea sp. | reverse complement strand
AGCGGCGGATCTTCGCGGAAGCGCCGCCGGGCGCGCTCGTCCTCATGCTCGGCGCGGCCGAGTTTTCGTGGGCCGTCGAACACGTCGAAGCTGGAACCGAAGTTTTCGAAAACGAGATTCGCCGCGCGGATATGCGCGCCGGGATCGAGCCCGAACGTGACCACCCTCGCGCGCAGTTCGTGGTCGGTCAGCGAGGCCGAGAGCGCGTTGTCGACTCCGACGAGCGCAACGCCGTCGTCGGGAAGCTTCGCAAGGAACTCCCCAAATGCCCGCGCGAGGCCGGGCAGCTCGTCGTCGCTGGTCAAGTGATCGTTTTCGATGTTGGTGACGACCGCAACCGCCGGTTCGAGCAACGCGAACGATCCATCGGACTCGTCCGCTTCGGTTACAAACCACGGCGACGTACCGTCGTAGGCGTTCGTATTCAGAACGCCGTCGATGCCGCCCAGCACGAGGCCGGCGTCGATCCCGCTGCCTCGCAGCACCGCGTGCGTCATCGCGCTGGTCGTCGTTTTGCCGTGGGTGCCGCAGATCGCGATACCTTGGCGGCTCGAGAGCAGTTCCGCGAGCATCTCGCCGCGGTGAAGAACCTTTATGCCATCGCGCAGCGCGGCTGCGTACTCGGGGTTGTTGCGCTCGATCGCCGAGCTGACGACGACGACGTCGGCATCCGCAACGTTCCGCGCGGCGTGGCCGATCGTGACCGGAATTCCCTCTTGCCGAAGCTGTTCGACCAGCGGCGTAACGCTTACGTCCGAGCCGCGGACGTCGATGCCGCGCGTCCGCAGAATCCGCGCGATCGCGCTCATCCCGATGCCGCCGACGCCGACGAAATGGTAGGTCACCCTTCGCTCTTTCCGCGCGTGAGGAGATCGACCCGTGCGAGAATCCGTTCGAGCGGATCGCCCGCTTGCAGTCTCTTTGCGCCGGCGCGGAGCTGCGCGAGCCGGGCCGGCTGCGTCGCCTGCGCGAGCAGTTCGCCAAGTCGCCCCGACGCCAGCTCGTCGTCGGTCGCGACCACGGCAGCGCCGGCGGATTCGAAACGCCGGGCATTCGCCGCCTGATGGGCCTCAGTCGCGTACGGGTAAGGAACGAGGATCGCCGGCAGGCAGAGTGCTGCCAGCTCGCTCAGCGTCGACGCGCCGGCGCGTGCAATGACCAGATCCGCGACGGCGTACGCGTCCGCCATGTCGTCCAGGTAGGGGCGCGCCGCAAAAGGCGCCCCCGCTTGCGACCGCAACGCGCCGGCAACTCGTTCGTAGCTCCCTTCACCGGTCACCGCGAGTACCTGCCAGCCCGCGGGAATGCTCCCCGTCTGCCAGGCACGCAAGAGCGCCTCGTTGATCGTTCGAGCGCCCTGGCTGCCGCCCAGCGCGAGCAGCGTAGCGAGCGTTGGATCCAAACCCAAGCGCGCCGCTGCCTCTTCTCGCGATCGCCGCTCGCGCAGCGAGGCGCGCACCGGTACGCCGGTCGAGCGGCACTTCGCGTGCAGTCCCGCAGCGAAGCCCTCGCACTCGCCCCAGATCTCATCGGCCATCGGCGCCAGCAGACGTGCGGTGAGCCCGGGCGCAGCGTTGGGCTCGAGCAAAACGAGCCGCGCCCGATCGCGCCGCAGCAATCGCCGAATGCGCGCCGCCAGCGCCACCGGGAAGCAGACGTAGCCGCCGGTGGCGACGACGACATCGGGACGCGCGGCAGCGAGTACGCGCAAACTCTGTAACGTTCCGCGCAGGTTACGCGCCGCGGCTCGCAACAGCGAAAAGGACGGGCGCCGCGGCAAAGGATGGGCCGCAATCGTATGCAGCGGATAGCCGGCCTTCGGCACGATCGACGCTTCGAGCCGGCCGGCGCTGCCGATGAAGGCGATCCTCGCTCCGCGCGCGCGCAATGCGTCGGCGAGGGCGATCGCCGGATAGAGGTGGCCGCCCGTTCCTCCTCCGGCAAAAACGACCGTCACCGGTTACGAAGCGTTCCTTACTCTGCGATGACGTCCCACGTTAGCGATGAGTGCGACGGCGAGAAGGTTTACGACCAGGGAACTGCCGCCGAACGAGATGAACGGCAGCGGTACGCCCGTTACGGGCCACGACGACGACACGACGCCGATGTTCACGAACGCCTGGATCGCGATCATCGCGCCGCAGCCGATCGCGAGGAAGAACCCGAAGCGATCCGGCGCCGCGAGTGCGATCTTTACGGCGCGATAAGCGAGCGTCAGGAAGAGCGCGATGACGACGAGCGTCCCGATTAACCCGAGTTCTTCGCCGAGAACCGAAAAGATGAAGTCGGTGTACTGTTCGGGCAGGTAGAAGAACTTTGCGCGAGAGGCGCCCAGGCCGACGCCGAAGATCCCGCCGCTGCCCAACGCCAGCAAGGATTGAACGATGTGAAAGCCGGTGTTGAGCGGATCGCGCCATGGATCGACGAAGGCGAAGATGCGCGCGCGCCGGTACGGGCTCGCGAGCACGGTCAGGGCGGCAAAAGGCACCGTCGCGAGCGCAATCGCCGTTAGGTGAGCGAGGCGCGCGCCGGCCGCGAAGAGCATGGTGAACGCCGTAAAAAAGAGCAGGCTCGCCGTTCCCATATCGGGCTCTTTGAGCACGAGCACGGTGACGATTGCGATCGGGATGCAGAGCGGAAAGAGTCCGCGCGAGAGCGAGGTAATGCGTTCGCCGCGCGCCGAGAGCACCGCTGCGAGATAGATCACCAATGCCAGCTTGGCAAACTCCGATGGCTGCAAGCTCAATCCCGCGGTCCCCAGCCAGCGCCGGCCGCCGTTTACCCCGACGCCGATGTGCGGAACGAAGACGAGCAGAAGGCCGGCGATTGCCGCAACCAACAGATATGGTGCGGCGGCGCGCAGCCGCTGATAGTCGAGTCGATAGCACGCGTACGCGCCGGCCAGCCCGACCGCCAGCCAGACCAATTGACGCTTGAGATAATAGGCAATATCTCCGTGCTCGGCGTACGCCGTCGCGCTCGAGGCGGAAAAGACCATGACGAGGCCAATCGCCACGAGCGCCGCAACCGCGGTGAAGAGCCAAACATCCAACGGGGCATTGACGAACGAGCGAATCCCCTGGCTCGGCCGGCGCTCGCTGCGAAGCGTCGCCGCGCTATGCACCGGCCGGCTCCTTCTGCGAAGCGACGGCGGCCCCGAAGCGGCGCCCTCGCTCCTCCGCGGACGCGAACATGTCGAAGGATGCGCAGCCGGGCGAGAGCAGCACGACGTCACCGGGTGCGGCGAGGCGGCGCGCTTTCTCGACGGCCTCCTCCATCGTAGCGGCTTCTACGGAGACGACGCCCGCGGCCGCGCGGCGGATCTCTTCGGCCGACTCGCCGATCGCCACCAGCGCTTTGACACACCGGCGGATCTCCGCGCCCAACTCGTCAAACTCGCTGCCCTTCGATCGGCCGCCGGCGATGAGCACGATCGGGCGCTCGTAACTGCGCAACGCCGCAATTACCGAGCTCGGATTCGTGGATTTAGAATCGTCGACGTACAGAACGCCGTCGATTTCGGCGACGGGGTCGAGCCGGTGCGGCATCGGCACGAACGAGGCGACGGCGCGCCGCAGAACCGCCGGGTCGCAGCCGACAGCCAACGCAGCCAGCAGCGCGGCCATCGCGTTCTGCACGTTATGGCGCCCCGAAAGCGGGATTTCGCCGCACGGCATCAAGACGATAGGCCGCGGGTCGCCGGAGACCGGCGCGTAGATGAGGTTTCCGTCGCGCGGATACATCGTCGCCCGCTCTCCGGTGCCGAGCGTAAACCACATTTGCTTGGCTTGCACGCGAGCGCCCCCATGGCGCCACGCGAGCGCCTCGATTCTCGGGTCGTCGAGGTTTCCAACGAACCAATCGCTCATCGACTGATTGGCGCAGATGCGGTATTTCGCTTCGGCGTACTCCTCCATCGAGGGGTACCGGTCGAGGTGATCCGGCGAAAGGTTCAGCAAAACGGCGACGCGCGGCTTGAACGCACGAATCGTCTCGAGCTGAAAGGACGATACCTCGGCGACGACCCACTCGTCGCTCTCGGCGTCGACGACCTCGGTAATCAGCGGATTCCCGATATTGCCGCCGACGCGCGTTCGCAAGCCGCAGGCGCGCAGCAGGTGACCGATCAGCGCGGTCGTCGTCGATTTGCCCTTGGTTCCGGTTACGGCGATGATCGGGGCTTTGCAGAGGCGGTAGGCCAGCTCGACCTCGCCGATGACCGGCACGTTTGCGCCGTGCAGCGCGCGCACAACGGGCGAAATCGGCGGAACTCCGGGCGAGAGAACGGCCCAGTCGATGCGGCGCAGGATCGTGCTCAGCGCCTCGGGTTCGACGAACTGCGCTCCGAACGCTTCGGCGGCGGCGATGGCTCCGCTCAGAGCCTCGACCGGCTTTTCGTCGGTTGCGAATAGCCGCACGTCGCTGCGCGCAAGGACTTCCAGACTCGCCAGTCCGCTGCGGCCCAACCCAATGACGAGGAGCGAGCTGCCGGCGTTGAGTTGAAAGCTATCGGTCATCGAACAATGACCCATCCTAGCAACGAACATAGCAACGATGCAAGCCAGAAGCGCGTCGTAACCTTCGTTTCGCGCCATCCTCCCAGCTCGAAGTGGTGATGCAGCGGGCTCATTCGAAGGATTCGCTTGCCCTTGGAGAGCTTGAAGTACGAGACCTGAAGCATCACCGAGAGCGTTTCGGCGACGAACACTCCTCCGACAAGAAGAAGCAGCAGCATCTCGCCGGTGAGAATGGCCACGCCCGAAAGCAGCGCCCCGAGCGCGAGCGATCCGGTATCGCCCATGAACAGCTTGGCGGGGTAGCGATTGTAGACGAGAAAGCCCGCACAACTCCCGACGCCGACCGCGGCGGCGCTCGCAGCGGGCGCGAGGTTCGACGCGGCCGCGACGAGACCGAAAACGACGAGCGGCGGAATCACGCTTCCTGCCGCGAGGCCGTCGAGACCGTCGGTCAAGTTCACCGCATGAATCGTTCCGGTGATCGCGAGCACCCCCAGCAGGAGCCATAGCCAGTGAGGCGCTGCCAACGAAAAGCTGCCGGCGTGAAAGAGCACGTCGACCGGAAAGAGGTAGGGTGTGTTCCCGATCAGGCGCAGGAAGATCACCGCCGCCAGCGCCGTCGCAAGCAGCTTCGTTCGCGCGCGAAGACCTCGTCGCGCGGTTGCCAAAATCGTCAATGCATCGTCGACCGCGCCGATGCCCGCGCAGGCGCACACGAGGAAGACGATCGCCATCGAGAGCGCCGACTTCGAGGCGGCGAGCATCCCCAGGAAGGCGACGACGAAGACGAGTCCTCCCATCGTCGGCGTGCCCGACTTTTCCCGGTGCGTCTGCGGCGCCAGAGCGTAGGCTTGCTGGCGCAGGTTGAAGCGCCTGGACGCGGCGATGAGGACGGCTGCGGAGACGACGGCGGCCGCAAAGCCACATACGGCCCAAAGGAGCATCACCGGCACAGTGGATTCTCTCCCGTCCCGCGCCACTTGAGTACGACGACCGGCGTCTGTTCGTCGCTGTTGCCGTGGGGATTATCGAGCAGCGCGCGCTCCACGTTCTCGCTGCGAACCCCGCTCGAGCTGCCCAGAACCTTCGCTTTCGAAAGGTCGTTGGCGTCGACGACCGTCGACTCGACCCCGCTGCGCTCGCGTAATGCCGCTGCAAACGCGTCGGGCTCGCGCGGCGCGAGCACGATCGCCCGCTCGTACGGCGGCATCGTTCCGGTGTAGCCGTCGACCGCCGCGATCGCTTCGCCCATCATTTCGTAAAACGTGCCTCGTTTGCCGAACAGCCGCCAGAACAGATGCGCCGCGGTCGCGGCGATCACGCGTCGATAACCCACCGAGTCGATAACCAGCTGCATCGACTCGGGCTGGCTGATCGTCGCCAGCGGCCCGGCATAACGGCAGAGCAGATAGGCGAGTCGCGAAGGGCGCACGTGCTCGGCGACGACGAATTCGCCCTGTGCAATCGCGACCGCCGTCTCCGAGACCGCGACGACGTCGCCGGCGCGCGCGATGCCGGAAACCGCGCCGGCTACGATAGCGGCCAGGTCGTCGCCGGGACGCACCAAGCGAGTTCGTACCGGTATCGCCTTCACACCGGCCGGCACTTCGGGGCGCGTAACGGCGAGGCCGCGCGTCGTTAGGCTCACGGCTGCAACTCCTCGACGATCTCCTCCATGCGATACTTTCGCGAGCCCTTCAACAAGACGACGTCGCGGCCGTTTGCGTTCGCGCGCAGCCACGCCGCGGCTTGCGAGTTGTCCCGGACCCGGACGATCCGGGAGGCATCGAGACCGGCCCGCCGTGCGCCGCGGGCGAGCGCTTCCGCGAAATCACCGCTGACGAGCAGCACGTCGACGGCGGCGGCAGCACGCTCCCCTACGCGCTCGTGCAGGCTCTGCGCCTCCTCGCCCAGTTCCGCCATGCTTGCGAGGACGGCGATCCTTCGCACCGCGTCTTCGCCGGCAAAGGCATCGAGCGCGGCAATCATTCCACCCGCGTTGGCGTTGTAGGCATCGAAGATCAGGCGCGGGCCTCCCTCGATCGTGACGCGGTCGTAGCGACCTTGCGGCAGCGCGAGCGTCGATATCGTGGCAACCAGCTCCCCGGCAGCGATGTCGAGGGCGCCGGCCGCCGCGATCGC
>DATAQH010000326.1:0-8469 GCA_036264815.1 Candidatus Cybelea sp. | reverse complement strand
ATCAGCGACGACATGGACCTACCCTTCGGGAAGCTGCGGATGCGTCCGAACGGCGGCCACGGCGGCCACAACGGCCTGCGCTCGGTCATCGCCACGATCGGCGAAGGCTTCCCGCGCCTGCGGGTTGGCGTCGGGCGCCCGGAGTTCGACAGCGTCGACCACGTCCTTGGGCGCTTCGACGGCGAGGAGCGCCGGCTTCTGCCGCAGATCGTCGTCGCGGCGGCCGACGCCGTCTCGCTCTGGATCGACGAAGACGTCGAACCCGCAATGCAGTTCGCGAATACTTGGGTGCCTGAAGAGCTTGGTGGCCTGTAGCAGCGCGACTTCCCGCCTGTAAAAGCTAGGATTTCGCGGGGACGGGGCAACGAGAAGGCTCCAACTTTTTCGGGCCAGCCTGGATGGCTGTTTCAAAGCTTGCTGACCCGAAAAAGTGGAGCAGCAGGAGGGGGACACGGATGTGCCCCGACGAGCGGCTTCGAGTTGCCCGACCCCGCGAAATCCCTCAGAAATCAGGGCTATGGACAACCCGACGGGACGTGATTGATCGCCGCGACGCGCGCCCCGGTTCCCGGATCGGTATAGAGGAAGAGCGCCGCGGTCGACTCGGGACAGACCTCTTCCATGTGCTGATCGGTGGCACGCACGAGCGCCCGCACCGCGGCGGCCGGATCGCCGGTAAGCGCCACCGCGGAGCGATCCGCCGAAAACTCATACGATCGCAGCGCGGCGTTGCGGACCGGAATCGCCGCGATATAGACCAGCGCGAGCAGCGACCCGACGATTGCAAGCCGTGAAAGCGGATCGTCGTCTCGGCGGAAGCGAATGCGATCCGCCAGCACGACGGCAATCGCCGCGAACACGATGACGATACCCCCCTCGATCAATGCAATCGAGAGAAAATCGTGGTGCGCGACGTGCTCGATCTGGACGGCGACTTCGTAGACGACCTCGGCCGGGGTGCCCCCCGCGATCAGCTTGTCGCTCAGCAAGATCGTGCGCGCGGAGCCGAAGCCCGCAACCGCAGCCTCGCCGACCGGGGAGTTGCGGATGCGCGAGACCTTCACCGGTACGCCGGGAAAACCGGCGCGCACGAGGACGGCGTGCGTTCGATCGGCGAGCGGACCGGAAAGCGTTACGACGCGTGCGCCCGCTAAGGCGAGATAGGGCGCCGCGTACGACCACACGACGCAGCCGGCGAGGATCCCGACGATCGTGTAAACGTACCACTGATGCGTTCGTTGTACCCAGCCGAGCACGATCGCCGCGATCAAGCCGGCGATCAGCATGCCGAGCAGCGTGTGAATCGTCCAAGAGACGACCCACCAGCGCGTCAGCTCGAGATCGATCTGCATCGTTCGCGCAACTCGATAGAGATAAAACGCGGGTAGAAACGAAGCGATGCGCGCGACGACCGCGAGCGACGCACCGAAGGCGAATCGCAAAATCCACTCGGATCGTATCCGCCGGCGCAGCCAATCGCGCAGTCTGGCGGCGCCCCCGGAGCTCCACAAATAAAAGAGTGCTGCCGACTGGCACAACAAGATGAGGACCCAGCCGGGAAGCGTCCAGTGCGCGCGCCGGAGCGCGGCGTTCTGACGCGCCGGGTCGACGAGCGCCGTCGCCGGCTGCGTAAGGAGAACTCCACTGGAGAGCGAGTCGACGCGAACGTCCAGCGCATTGGGACGTACGCCCGCCGCCGCGCCGCCGGCCGCCGGAACCGACAGCAGAGCCGCGGCGAAGAACAAGCCGCAAAGTATTCGCACGTTACTTCTTGGGGAGAGGACGCGCGGGGTTCCCGGCGACGCGCTCGCCCTCCGGAACGTCTCTGGTCACGACCGAGCCGGCACCGGTGAGTGCGCCGTCCCCAACCCGGACTGGCGCGACCAGCGACGTGTTCGATCCAATCGCGACGTTGCGCCCGACGATCGTGGCGTGCTTCTGCTTTCCGTCGAAGTTGCAGGTGATCGTCCCGGCGCCGACGTTGGTCTCTTCGCCGACGCTTGCGTCGCCCAAATAGCTGAGATGGCTTACCTTGACGCGGCGCGCCAAGTCCGACTTCTTGATTTCGACGAAATTCCCGATATGGACGTTCTCTGCCAGGCGCGCTTCGCCGCGCAAATGGGCGAACGGCCCGATCGCAGCCTCGTTGCCGACGACACAATCGGTGATCACGCTCTCGCGCACGACTACCCGCTCGCCAAGACGTGCGTTCGAGAGCCGGCTGTTTGGACCGATCACGCAGGAGCGTCCGGCGATCGAAAGGCGAGCGATGGCGGTGTTCGGATAGATGACGGTATCGCTGCCGATCTCGAGCTCGGGTTCGAGGTAGGTCGTGTCGGGATCGACGATCGTGACGCCGGCCCGCATGTGGGCGGCGCAGAGCCGCGCGTTCATCTCTTTGCGCGCCAGCGCCAGCTCGACCCGGTCGTTGATTCCCAAGACGTCGAGGTGCCGGCTCGCGCTCACCGGATGCACGCCCTTGCCTCCGCGCACGAACTGCGCGACCGTATCGGTCAAATAGTATTCGCCCTGAGCGTTGTCGCTGCGCAGCTCTTTGACGGCCTCCCGCAGCGACGACTCGTCAAAGGCGTAGATTCCGGCGTTCACCTCGTCGATTTCGAGCTCTTCGGGCGTCGCGTCGCGGACCTCGACGATTCGCTCGACGCCCCGGCCGTCGCGCACGACGCGGCCAAAGTTCGAGGGAAGCGGCATCTTCACGGTCACGAGCGACATCAGCGCGGGAGTCTTTGCGCCGCGATCGAGTGACGCCGCAATCTCCTCGAAGATGTCGCTGGTCACCAGCGGCATATCGCCGCAGGCGACGACGACTCGCCCCTGCCTCGGTGCGAGGCGATCGAGCGCAATCTTCACGGCGTGGCCGGTCCCGAGCTGCTCCTCCTGGACGACGCTCTCGACGCCGAACTGCTCGATTTCGTCGCCCAGCTCGGAGTTGATCACGGCGACGATATCGTCGATGCCAGCGCCGCGCAGCGCCGCAATGACGTACCAGAGCATCGGACGTCCGCAGATCTCGTGCAGCACCTTCGAGCGCGCGCTCTTCATGCGCGTACCCTTCCCCGCGGCGAGCACGATCGCGCGGATCACGCTACTACCTCGTTGCGCGCTAGAAGCCGCTCCCACTCTTCGAGCTCGCGTTTGCTCGGCGCGCCCAGCAGGTCGAGCGCGTTTCGCAGACGTTCCCGCACCATATCGCGCCCGAGCAGCTCCATCGAATCGTAGAGGGGGATCGACGTCGGACTGCCGGTGATCGCGACGTAGAACGGGCGGGCAAGGTCGCGGGTCTTTCGTTCGAGCGCTTGCGCGAGACGCGACATCACGTTCTCGATCGCCGGTGCGTTCCAGACGGGCAGCTTGTCGAACTCGGCAAGAGCCAGGGCAAAGGCGCGGCGCATCGAGAGCGCGTCGAGCTTCGCGCCGGCAAACGAATCCGCGTTCAGCGAAAGTCTTCCGGAGAACAGGAACGCCAAGAGCGGGCCGAGATCGCTCAAGCGCTCGATGCGCGGCGCGGCAAGTTCGGCGACGCGCGCCAGTCGCTGCGGGGGCGCCGCCCAGCTTTGCACCCGCGCGAGCAGCGTCGCGGGATCGAGGCGCTCTCGAATGTAGCGGCCGTTGAGCCAGTTGAGCTTGGCGAGATCGAAGACCGGTCCGCCGATCGGCACGTGCTCCACCTCGAAGCGGCGCACGATCGCCGGCAGATCCATAAGCTCGTCTTCGCCCTCGCGCACCGCATTGGCCATCAGCGCCAAAAAGTTTATCAGCGCCTCGGGCAGATAGCCCATCGCCTCAAAAAACAGAATCCCGGTGGGATTCTTACGCTTGCTCAGCTTGCTCTTGTCGGGGTTGCGCAAGAGTGGAAGATGCATCAGGACCGGCGGCTGCCAGCCGAAGTATTCGTACAATAAGAGGTGCTTCGGCGCGCTCGAGACCCACTCTTCGCCGCGAAAAACGTGCGAGATCTCCATCAAGTGATCGTCGACGACGTTGGCGAGGTGATACGTCGGCAGCCCATCGGATTTGATCAACACCTGCATGTCGACCGTCGAGTAGTCGAATTCGATCGCCCCCCGCCGCAGGTCGCTGACGACGCAGACGCCCGTATCCGGAACGCGCATCCGCACGACGAACGGCTCGCCGCCCGCCTCGCGCCGCGCGACTTCTTCGGGGCGAAGGCTCAGACAGTTTCCATCGTACCGCGACGGACGACCTGCGGCACGCTGGGCGACGCGCATCTCCTCGAGCCGCTGCGGCGTGCAGAAGCATTTGAATGCGTGACCGGCGGCAAGCAGCTTATCGGCATACTCTTTGTAGATGCTCGATCGTTCGCTCTGACGATACGGTCCGAACGGACCGCCGACGTCGGGGCCCTCGTCCCAAGAGAGTCCGCACCAGCGCAGCGCGGAAAGGATGACGCGTTCGCTCTCCGCAGTGCTGCGAGCTTGATCCGTATCCTCGATGCGCAACACGAATTCGCCGCCGTGCTTGCGGGCGAAACAGTAGTTGACGAGCGCCACATAGGCCGTGCCGACGTGCGGATCGCCGGTCGGTGACGGCGCGACTCGGGTCCGAATTCGCGTCACCTAAGAAACTTCTCTAGCCGACAGGCGTTCTTCGCTTACCGCACTCGCGCGAGACGAAGTCGACGATCGCTTGGAGCGGCGCGCCGGGCGTAAAGATCTCGCGCACTCCGAGCTCCTTCAGCCGCTTCGCATCCTCCGGCGGAATCGTGCCGCCTCCAAAAAAGACGATATCGCCTGCATCTTGAGCGCGCAGCTGCTCGACGACGAGAGGAAAGAGCGTCATATGCGCGCCGGACAGAATCGAGAGGCCGATGCCGTCGGCATCTTCTTGAATCGCGGTCTGCACGATCTGCTCCGGCGTCTGAAAGAGCCCGGTGTAGATGACCTCCATCCCGGCATCGCGCAACGCGCGCGCGATGACTTTTGCCCCGCGGTCGTGGCCGTCGAGGCCGGCTTTAGCGATGACGACGCGCAGCGGCCGGTCGGTCATGTCGCATTTCGTCGCAGTTACGGCTCAAATGCAGCGCCTCTTCGAGCTTTCGCTTCACGGCGGCGAGGGTTCGCCGCACGCGATAGAGCTCGAGGTCGCCGCCTCTCGCTTGTGGTTCCATCAGAGGACCGCCCGTTCGATGTAGCGCCCGTAGACGCTTGCCATCGCTTCGACGATTTCGCCTTCGGTGCAGTAGGCGTTGGCAGAGTCGATCAGATGCGGCATGAGGTTGTCCTTCGGGTCGCGACACGCAGCCGCGAGCCGGTCGAGGCTGCGCCGAACCGCCGCATCGTCGCGCCGGCCGCGAATTTCCCGTACGGAAGCCGCTTGCGCCCTTTCCATCTCCTCGGTGATTTTCAGCAGCTCGATATTTCCGTCCGCTTCGTCCCGCACGAAGGCGTTCACGCCCACGATCACGCGATCGCGCGTCTCGAGCGAACGCTGGTAGCGGTAGCTGGCATCGGCGATCTCGCGTTGGAAGAAGCCGGCCTCGATCGCTTCGATCACCCCGCCGTACTCGGCGATCTGAGCGAAATAGCTCTCCGCCTGGCGTTCCATTTCATCGGTGAGCGCCTCGACGAAGTACGATCCGCCCAGCGGGTCCACCACGTTGGTGACGTTCGTCTCGTACGCCAGGACTTGCTGCGTGCGCAACGCAATCTCGACGGATTTTTCCGACGGCAACGCCAAGACTTCATCCATCGAGTTCGTGTGCAGCGACTGCGTTCCACCCAACACGGCCGCCATCGCTTCGTACGCGACCCGAACGATGTTGTTCTCCGGCTGCTGCGCCGTCGCGCTGCAGCCGGCGGTCTGGGTGTGAAAGCGCAGCTGCCACGAGCGCGGGTCTCGCGCTCCGTACTTCTCGCGCATGTGTCGCGCGTAGATGCGCCGAGCGGCACGGAACTTCGCGATCTCTTCGAAGAAGTCGATGTGCGAGTTGAAGAAAAATGAAAGCCGCGGCGCAAACGAGTCGACGTCCATTCCGGCCGCCATCGCGGCCTCGACGTACGCAAAGCCGTCGGCGAGCGTGAACGCCAGCTCCTGCGCGGCGGTCGAGCCGGCCTCGCGGATGTGGTAGCCGGAGATCGAGATCGTATTCCACTTCGGCATCTCGCGCGTGCAGAACTCGATCATGTCGACGATGATGCGCATGTGCGGGCGCGGAGGAAAGATCCACTCCTTCTGCGCGATGTACTCCTTGAGGATATCGGCTTGAATCGTACCCCCGAGCTTCGCGCGCGCAATGCCCTTCTTTTCGGCCGCCGCGATGTATTGCGCGAGCGCGATGCAGGCCGGCCCGTTGATCGTCATCGACGTCGTGATGTCGCCCATGTCGATGCCGTCGAAAAGCACCTCCATGTCGGCGAGCGAGTCGATCGCCACGCCGCACTTTCCGACCTCGCCGCGGGCTTGCGGCGCGTCGGAATCGTATCCCATCAACGTCGGCATGTCGAACGCGACCGAGAGACCGTGCTGGCCGTGCTCGAGGAGAAAATGGTAGCGTTCGTTGGTCTGCGCGGCGTTCCCGAACCCGGCGAACTGACGCATCGTCCAGAGACGATCCCGGTAGCCGTTGGGGTGGATGCCGCGGGTGTACGGATATTCGCCCGGCCACGCCAGATCCGTAGCGAGATCGAGATCGGCGACGTCTTGCGGCGAGTAGATCGTCTTAAGAGGTACGTCGGAGATCGTACGATCGACGGCGCCGGAGCCCGGCCCCTTTCGTGGGCGGCCCTTCTCCGAGGCATCCTCCCAGCGCCGCTCCTGTTCCTCAAAAGCAGGCGTCGGCGCCGCTCCCAGGCCGCTGGGGCGCTCGATCGTCGTCGCTGTTGGTCTATCGGTGGTCGGTCTCATCCTCAGCCTGTCGGTGTAATCGTAAGCGTATTGAAAGTCATCCTGGATTCGAACTTGTCCCCAGCCTGTCGTGAGCCCATACGAGGAAAGGGTCGCGGGCGAGCTTTTCGACGCACCGCCCGAATTCTCCCCAAGAGCCCTTTAAAGGCCGAGCTTCGCGATGACGCGATCGGCCGCTTCGTAGGGATCGAGCCTCGCGATTTCGTCGCTTTGCAGCACCCGGTCGAGGCGTTTTTCGATGCGGCCGAGGGCGAGCTGACGGACTTGGTGTCGAAACGCTTCGCGCCGGCGCTGCTCGATCTCACCCGTTTCGTTCAGATAAGCCACGTGCCGCTCGATTGCGGCCCACAAGTCGTCGATCCCCGCGCCTTCGAGCGCCTGCGTCACGACGAGCTCCGGCACCCAGCCGTCCCATTGCAGCATCTCCATCGCCGAGCGGATCTCGCGCCGAAGCTGGTCGGCCATCGGGTGATCTGCTTTGTTGACGACGAAAACGTCGGCGATCTCCATGATACCGGCTTTGAGCACCTGTATCGAGTCGCCGCTGCCCGGTTGAAGTGCGACAAGAGTCGTTTGCGCCAGCTCCG
Organism: Candidatus Cybelea sp.; assembly: GCA_036264815.1. Lineage (GTDB taxonomy): Bacteria > Vulcanimicrobiota > Vulcanimicrobiia > Vulcanimicrobiales > Vulcanimicrobiaceae > Cybelea. Next base: position 997 of record DATAQH010000326.1, on the reverse strand, counting down.
CGACCGCGACTTCGCTCTGCCCGACGCCAACCGTTTCGATGACGACGACGTCGAAGCCGAACGCATCCATCAGGGAAACGGCGTCCGCCGTTGCGCCCGCCAAGCCGCCGAGATGCCCGCGGCTGGCCATCGAACGAATAAACACCTCTCGATCGGTGAAATGCTCGGCGAGCCGGATGCGATCGCCGAGCAGCGCGCCGTGCGAGAAGGGCGAGCTCGGATCGACCGAAACGACCCCGGCGCTTTTGCCCAAGGAGCGCGCCTTTCGCACGAGCGCGGAGGCGAGCGTCGATTTTCCAACGCCGGGCGGCCCGGTCAGACCGATCGTCATCGCGCGCCCCGTCTGTTCGTAGAGCGCGCGCACGATCTCACCGCCGCGGCCCGATTCTGCCGCGGAGATCGCCTTCGCCAGCGCCCGCGGCTTGCGCAGCGCAAAGTCGCGCAGCAACTCGGCCTCCGTACTTTTGTCGCTCAAGATGTTGCCTCTTTCCGGTTCCGAGCAAGAACGGACCTCCCCGACGCGAAGGCAATCATTCCATAGTGCGATCGGTACGGTGGGAAGGTACGCGCTCTCTCGCGATTCTGGCGCTCGTCGCCCTCTTCGCGTCGCACGCGCCACCCGCCGCGGCCGAGACGCTCGTCGTTCCCCTGACCGGAAAGCGCGTCCGCGACATTGCGACCGAACAGCTCTTTCACACGCTCTTTCGCGACTTCTTCCTGGAAGACGATGCGACGACGTACGTCGAGACCGGCGACATTCCGGCGATGTGGCTGCGCGATTCGTCGGCACAAACGATTCCCTACATTCGCTTTCAGCGGCCCTACCCGGTACTGCGCGCACGCTTCGACGGCGTGATACAGCGCAACGCTCGCAACGTGCTGACCGATGCGTACGCCAATGCGCTCGACGCGGACTATCACGTCTTCGAGCGCAAATGGGAAGTCGATTCGCTCGCCTGGCCCGTCGTGCTCGCCTACGTGTACTGGCGCTCTACGG
>DATAQH010000313.1:0-1638 GCA_036264815.1 Candidatus Cybelea sp. | reverse complement strand
CTACGCAGCCCTGCGCTCAGGATGACAAAGGGGGGTGGGCGAGGAGTTCCGTGGGGGTGGCTTCAAGGTGTGCCGATGAGCGAAACGGGAGATCTGTCTGAACTTACGCCGCCGGTGCAAAACGTCGTCGCAGACGTACCGGGCTGGCAGCAGGTCAAACCGCGCATTCCCGATACGGCACAGCGCAGCCGGCTGGAGAAGCGCCGCAGCATTCGCGAGATCGTCTTTGGAATGCAAGACGGCATCCTCACGACGCTCGGCATCATTACCGGCGTCGGCGTTGCCGAGAACGATCGCGCTGCGGTCTTTATCAGCGGTTTTCTCGCGTTGCTCGCGGGTTCGCTCTCAATGGGTGTTGGCGAATATCTTGGACGGAAGGCCGAACGCGAGGTCGTGCAGGCAACGATCGACATGGAAAAGCGCGAGATGGCTGCCGATCCGCAGGGGGAGTTCAGCGAACAAGTCGCGTTCTATAAACTCAAAGGCTTCAGCGCCCACGAGGCCGAGATGATCGTGCGCCGGCTCACGCAGCACCCCGAAATTTATCTGTACGAGATGGTGCGCGACGAGTTCGGCATCGATCCGCGCGAGGCAGAAGATGCCGGACTGCGCGCGCCGTTTGCCATGGGCGGCTCGTACGCTGTGGGCTCGCTCGTGCCGATCGTCGCCTTCATGCTGCCGGTCGCGATGATACAATCGACGGTCATTGCGCTAGTCTTCGCCTTGATTGGACTCTTCACGGTCGGATACTACGCCGGCACGCTCTCCGAACGTAATCCCGTTGCGAAAGGCGTCGAAGTGGTGCTCTTCGGTTGCGCGGTTTTCGCGGTATCGTATCTCGCCGGTCACTATATTCCGCCCCTGTTCGGTCACGCGGCCGTCGGTGTCGGCGGTTAAATGATTGCCGTCGCGCTGCACGCCGTCGCCGCCGGCATCGGCACCGCGGCCACTCTGCTTTGGGATAGCCTCTTCGGATTGATCTTCGGCTTTCTCGTCTCCGCGTTCGTGCAAGTCATGTTGCGTCCGGCAACGATGGAACGGTATCTCGGGCCCGGATTACCGGGACTGCTCTACGGCGCAGCGTTCGGGATCATCTCGTCGGCGTGTTCGTACGGTGCGGCCGCCGCCGCGCGCGGATTCTATCGCAGTGGCGCCGACGCGCGCTCGGTCTTTTCGTTTTTGATTTCGTCGACGAACATGAATGTCGCCATCGTTATTTTGTTCTGGGCGCTGCTGGGGTGGAAGTTTGCCTTTGCCGAGTTTTTCGGTGGCGTCATCATCATCGTCATCGTGACGCTTGGATTGAGCCTCGCGGTCGGCAACGCGGAGCTGGCGCGCCTCGGGAACGCCTATCGCGCGAGCGTCGACGAGAGCGAAGAGCATTGCCACCACTGCCACGGCGGCGACGCAGAAGAAGAACGACGCAACTGGGGTGCCGTTGCGGCGACCGCGCTTGCCGACGTCAAAATGTTGCGCAACGAACTGATCATCGGGTATCTCGTCGCCGGTTTTGCGGCCGCACTCATTCCCACCGGCGCATTGGCCGCGCTGCTGCGCGCGGTTGGCGGCGTGCCGGTGATCGGCTACGTGCTGCTGCTCGTTGCCGGGTTGCTCATCGCGGTTGCAACCTTCGTCTGT
>DATAQH010000288.1:0-4048 GCA_036264815.1 Candidatus Cybelea sp. | reverse complement strand
GCGTAGATGCCGATCATCATCGCCGCGTCGCGCACGAGCGCGATGACGGTGACCAAACCGAAGATGTAGTTCCAGCCGAAGCGGAAGGCGATGTAGAGAAACTGGATGCCCAGCGCAATCACCAGCGCCCAGAGCGCGTTGGTCAGATACTCGCGGCCGAGCGACGGTCCAACGGCGGTAATCTGCGAGGCGGCGCGGTCGACCGGCGCGACCGTGTTGAGCGCGTTCCACAGCGGCGCCGAATCGTTGGCGTACGCCGACTGCGTTTGAATGACGAAGGCTTTGCCGTCCGTTCCGGCGGTCGTCACGGACTCGTCGGTCAGGCCGAGGCCGGCCAGCGCCGACTTGACCTTATCGGCGGTCGTGGGCTGGGTGAACTGCACCGAGATGTCGGTGCCGCCGGTAAACGAGAGGCCCAAGCGCAGCATCTGCGAGGGCTGGAAGCCGTTACCGCCGCGGAAGCCGTGGTAGATCATCGCCCCGAGGCCAAGCGCGATGACGAGATACGAGATCGTCGAGACGATCCGGAACCAGCCGACGATATTCCAGTTGAGCCGACGAAACAGCATGCGCTACGCCCCCGCTCCGGACTTGGCGAAGATGCCGACCTCGGACCGTTTGACGCCGTAGAGCTCCGGCGAACTCAGCAGATTGTTGTCCACGAGAACGTCGACGAAGAAGCGCGTGATGAAGACGGCCGTGACGAGCGAGACGACGGTTCCCCAAAAGAGCGTAAAGGCAAAACCTTTGACCGTTCCGGTGCCGAGCATATAGAGCACGCCGGCGCCGACGATCGTCGTGAAGTGGCTATCGAAGACGGCCGAGAACGCGCGCTGGAAACCGACCCGCACGGCGGCGCGCATCGTCTTGCCGTTCCAAAGTTCTTCTTTGATCCGTTCGAAGATCAGGACGTTGGCGTCGACCGCCATGCCGATCGAGAGCACGAAGCCGGCGATACCCGGCAGCGTCAACGTCGCATGCGAGAGGGCGAGGATCGCCATCATCACCAGCACGTAGACCGCCAGCGCCAGGTCCGCCAGAAGGCCCGGCAGACGGTAGACGCCGATCATGAAAATAAGGACCAGCCCGAGACCCAGCGCCGCGGCGCGCATCGATTGCACCAGGTCGATCTTGCCGAGCGTCGGGCCGATCGACTCTTTCTCGATGATCTTCACGCTGACCGGCAGGGCGCCGGCGTTGAGTTCGTTTGCCAGCGTGATCGTTTGCTCTTGCGTAAACGAGCCGGTGATCTGTCCGCTGTCGTAGATCGGGCTTTGAATGATCGGCGCCGAGAGATAGCGGTGATCGAGGAAGATGCCCAGCGGCTTCTGCAGATTCGACGACGTCAGCTTGCCGAACCGCGCCGGGTCTTTGGTCTGGAAGTTGATGTTCGGCCGGCCCGACTGGTCGTAGCTGGCCTGCGCACCCTTGAGGTCTTTGCCCGAATAGACGACTGGGCCGCTGACGTCGTAGGCGGTCTTCGAGACATACAATTCCGCCTCGGCCTTTTGCTTGGGCGTCGCGGTCGCCACGTTGGTGAGGATGTTGTTGGCGGCGTCGGCCTTCTGCATCACGTCGAACGGCACGATCTTATAGGCGAGCACGGCAACCTGCTTGAGCACCTGCTCCGCCTGATCGGGATCCTTGACGGCGGGAAGCTCGACGAGAATCCGGTTGACGCCGACGTTGCTGATCGACGGTTCGGCGACGCCGAGTCCGTTGATGCGCCGGTCGATGACCTCGCGCGTCTGCGCTTGGACCTGCGAAGTGATCGTCGGCACCTCTTCGGTGGGATAGAGCTGCAGCAAGAGCCGCGCCCCGCCTTGCAGATCGAGGCCGAGACGAATCGTCTTCTGCACTGGCACGACCGACCAGATGGAAAAGGCGAATACCGCGACGATAACGAGCGCCTTCAACGGCGCTTTTAGATTCTTCCAGTTCATTGAAGCCGGTGGGGTTTAGCTTTTCACCGGCGCCGGGCCTGCCGCCGGGCGCCAGAGATGCCGCCCGGTGAAAAGCAGTCCGAGCGTGGCTGCGGCGGCTACGAGAGAGCAAAGCAAGCCCGCGGCTGGACGCCCGTAGAGGAAGGCTCCCGTGGCAAAGAGCGCCCCATACACCGCGCTCAGGCCTAGCACCCAGCCGAGCAGCGCCATCGGCAGCGAGTCCGGGGATGGCGGGAGCCCTCCTCGGCTGCGGACTCGGCTCCAGCCCGGTCCGGCCGGCCGCACCTTGTCGTAGAAAACCGCCAGCGCCGCCTCGCCGACCGGCGGCGTCAAGAACGTCACCGCAATCCAGACGAGCGTCGTGGCGCCGACCGTGATGAGCAGCGCTGCGGTTGGGTCGATGCCGTGCCCGCTGCGCTGCGCGATGAAGAACCCCAGCGAGACGACAAACGAGCAGAGCATCGCACTGACCTCGCTCCACGCGTTGATGCGCCACCAGAACCAGCGCAAGAGATAGATCAAGCCGGTACCTGCGCCGATCGAGAGCAGCAGCGTGAATGCGTCCTTGGCGTTGTCGAGAAAGAGCGTGAAGACCACCCCGAGCGCCATCAGCAGCGCGGTGACCAGGCGGCCGGCAAAGACCAGCTCTCGCTGGCTCGCGCCCGGCGCGATGAATCGCTGATAGAAATCGTGGACGAGGTAGGACGTGCCCCAGTTGAGATGCGTCTCGATCGTCGAGCGGTACGCGGCGAAGATTCCGGCAACCATGAAGCCCGCAAATCCCGCGGGCAGAAAGACGAGCATCGCCGGATAGGCGACGTCGTTGCCGATCAGATTCGGACTGAGCATCGGAAAGCGCGCGTGGATGTCGTGCAGACTCGGATAGACGATCGTCGACGCGAGCGCCACGACGATCCACGGCCACGGCCGCAGCGCGTAGTGCATGGCCTGGAACATGAACGTCCCGAACAGCGCATCGGACTCCGTGCGCGCCGCGAGCATCCGCTGCGCGACGTAGCTTCCGCCGCCCGGCTCGGCGCCGGGATACCAAACCGACCACCACAGCACCGTAACCGGAATGACGAAAACGGCGAGCGCGGTCTTGGGATCGCCGAAGTTCGGCAGAATCGAAAGCGCGGCCGCGCGGCTCCCGCTAAAATGCGCGACGAGCCCATGCAAGCCGCCGACGCCCGGGGCGTGGATCGCAAAGTACGCCGCCGCGAACGCCGAGCTCATCGTGATGCAGAACTGAATCATGTCGGTAACCATGACGCCCCAGAGGCCGGCGGTTGCGGCGAAGACGATCGGAATCACGACGCAGATCGCGAGCGTCTCCCAGCGCGGCCAGCCGAAGAGTACGCCCGCAATCTTCACCAGCGCCAAGTTGACCGTCGCAATGATCCAGCAGTTGAAGAACAGCCCGAGGTAGATCGCGCGAAAGCCGCGCACGAACGAGGCCGCGCGCCCGGCGTAGCGCAGTTCGTAGAACTCGAGGTCGGTGAGCACGCCGGAACGGCGCCAGAGGCGCGCATAAAAAAAGACGGTTGCCATTCCGGTGAGCAGAAACGACCACCACAGCCAGTTTTCGGCGACCCCACCGTCGCGCACCAGGTTCGTAACGAGATTCGGCGTGTCGGTCGAGAATGTCGTGGCGACCAGCGAGATCCCGATCAGCCACCACGGCGCCTGGCGTCCGGCCGCAAAGAACTCGGTAATGTTCCGGCCGGCGCGGCGCGCGAGCACGATGGCTGGCAGAAAGCTCACGCCCAAAGAGGCGACGACGATGATCCAGTCCAGCGTCGTCAGGTGCATGAAGCGAGCGCGTTCGTCTCCTCTTGAGCGATGACCTCGGCCGGCACGAGCGCCATCTCATTGGGGAGCTCGCCGTAGGCGTAAACGGCGATGCGGATTCCAGAGCGCAGCAAGAAGTCGGCGAGCACCGGCCGCAACGCCGAGGTACAGACGACGGCGGCGCGCTCGCGCGGCGTCCGCGTCGCGTACCGTTCGATCCGCGCGCGCACCCCAAGCGCGGTCGCCGGTTCCGCGGCTTCGGCACCATAGCGGCACCATGCCGCAATTAGCCGCTGTTCGAACTCCGGCTCGAA
>DATAQH010000269.1:0-1750 GCA_036264815.1 Candidatus Cybelea sp. | reverse complement strand
CGAGGCGCACAGCACAAAGACAAAAGCGAAGCCAAGTGTAACTGCGCGCGTGTAGTTCGGGAGCTTAATTCTCATTGCATAGCGCCAGGACGAAGGCGGTTTAGAGGCGCCAGGGGCCGGCTCGGCTGGATATCAGGGTGTCGTTGTTCATGTCTGTCGTTCCGTATTTGCCAATGATTCGCTGAACCTTTGGGTTGCGCTGGGTGAACGACGCTCAGGCTGCGGGTAAACCGATCCGCTCGTAGGAGAAGCCGAGACGACGCGAGGCGCGCCCTGCCTCAAGAGGCGCCGCAAGCGGGGGATCGACCGTTCGAAGAAAGGAAGCTTTCGGCGTGGATGCGGCAAGCCAATACGCGCTCGCGTATGCACTGACGACAACCGCGGGCGTACGCGCTCTGCTTCCGCTCGCCGCTTTTGCCGTCGTGATCCACCTCGGCTTTCTCCATCCGCCGCCGGGATTCGCGTGGCTCGGCGGAGCGACGGTGATGTGGCCACTGATCGGCATCGCCGCGCTCGAGCTCATCGCCGATAAAGTTCCGGTCGTCGACAGCCTGATGCACGTCGTCGGCGTCGCCGTAAAACCAGCAGCGGCCGCCGTTTTAGTCGGCGGGTCGGTGCACGCGCAGTCGCCGCAGATCCTCGCCGGGCTCATGGCGCTGGGCGCGCTCAACGCGCTCGGCATTCACGCGGCCGTCGCCTCGGTTCGCGGCGCGTCGACGCTCACGACCGCCGGCATCGCAAATCCCGCAATCAGCACCGTCGAAGACGGCGGCTCGATCGTCGCAACGCTGCTCGCGTTCTTCGCGCCGTTCATCGCCGCATTTCTCGCCCTCTGCTTCGCAGCCGCGCTCTTCATCCTCGCGCGCACCGCGTACCGCAGAGTCCGCACTCAACGTAAAGCATAACCTCACCCAACTGAAGACGGCGTAACACTTTGCCGCCGAGGCTCGGACCGACGAACCCTTCGACTCGCTATCGCTCGCTCAGGACAGGCTCCGCCACGGGTGGCGGGGTGAGGCCGAGCAGCACGAGCGGAGCAGGATGCGGGGCGACGAGCGGCTCGACGGTGAAGTGTTGCGCCGCCTTGCGCCGGCTTCAGCTGCGAAGTTTGTAGCGCTGCAGCTTCCCAGTCTCCGTGCGCGGCAGCTCGCCGACGAATTCGATCTCGCGAGGAGCTTTAAACGGCGCGATCTGGGTTTTGCAGAACTCGCGAAGCTCGTCGGCTTTGGCAGCCGTGGGCGCGCATCCTTCGACTAGGACAATGAAGGCTTTGACGACGTTGGTCTCTCGGGCCGGATCGCGCTTGGCAACGACGGCGATCTCTTTGACGTCGCCGTGCGCAATTAGCGCTTGTTCGACCTCTGGGCCAGAGATATTGTAGCCCGAGGAGACGATCATGTCGTCGGTGCGCGCAACGTACCAGAAGTATCCGTCTGCATCGCGACGGTAGGCGTCGCCCGGATAGTTCCAACCGTGCTGGACGTAGATCTGCTGGCGCTCGTCTTGCAGATACTTGCACCCCGTGGGGCCTTTGACCGCGAGCCGGCCGATCGTCCCATCCGGCACCGGCTTTCCATCCTCGTCGTGAATCTCGGCAACGTAGCCCGGAACGGCGCGTCCGGTCGATCCGGCGCGAACCTCGTCTTGCGGGCAGCCGACGAAGATGTGCAGCATCTCCGTGCTGCCGATACCGTCGAGGATCGCGATGCCGGTCCGCCCGTGCCACTGTTCCCAGACCGCGCGCGGCAGC